>DATJOH010000148.1:0-13204 GCA_035507235.1 Acetobacteraceae bacterium | reverse complement strand
AGGCGGTCAAATTCGGGCTCGCTGAGCCCCTTCTGAAACTGCACCCTGTTCTCGGCCATGGCACAACTCCTTGCAATCGCATTGTGTTCATGGTTTGTACCATATCAAAGACGGCTGAGCAAGATGCCTAAGCAAGAAAGTCTTTTACTACAGGTTCGTAGCGATGCCGGCACCTGGCGCAAACTTCCGTTCGCAATCGGTTACGGACTGGCGACTTCGGGTGGGTCGGGGCAATGTCCGAAGGGAGCGCCGTGGAAGCCGAATTTTTTGTTGACAGGTAAACTTCCTAGTCTTAGTTTCCTTGTCAACTAAGTGAGCGCCATGGCACCGCGACAGGACATTCCCGCTTTGGAGGCGCACCTTGGCTACTGGCTTCGCCAGATATCCAACCACGTGTCCATGGGGTTCGCCCGCAAGCTGGCGGCCCAGGATGTCACAGTCGCCGAGTGGGCGCTGATGCGCGTACTCTATGATGAAGAGCGGCTCTCCCCGAGCCGGGTGGCGACACGCATGGGGCTGACGCGGGGCGCGGTGACGAAGCTGGCGGATCGGCTGATCCCCAAGGGCATGATCCTCCGGCAGGCGAGCCCTGACGATGGGCGCGCGCAAACGCTTGGGCTGACCGCGACGGGACGGAATTTCGTGCCGGACCTCGCGGCGCTGGCCGATAAGAATGATGCGGAATGTTTCTCCCACTTGCCGCCCCACGACCGCCATGCGCTGAAAACGATCCTGCAGGGTCTGGCACGACACCTCGGCATCACCGGCGTGGCTACCGATTGACACTGCCACCACCGCCAACTTGTAGGAGATTGTCATGGATAAGCGTCTGACCGCGACTGCCGAAGCCTGCCTGGATGGGGCCGAACGAAATACAATGAATTTTCCGGACATCGTACGCACGCTGATGCAAGCGGGATTCGAGAGCTACACCATCGACTTCCGCCGCGCGAGCGCCACCTATTACACGCCCGATGGCGAAAGCATCGTACTGGCGACGCACAGGCCCGAAACGCCGATTGCGGCCCGGTTCGGCAGCGCGGCCATTCGGGCGGCAATAGGGGAGGCACAGGCGCTGGTGCCGGGCTACAGCTATCGTGGATTTTGCGAAAAAGTGATGGCGGCAGGGTGCGCCGGCTATATCGTATCGTTCGCCGGCCGCCGCGCGGTATATTTCGGTCGCACGGCGGAAACGCACGTGGAAACATTTCCGCAATAGGTGATGGAGAGCGTGCAAGGAAGAATCTTCTTTTTCTGAAGAAAAAGAAGCAAAAAGACTTTTGTCTATTGATCGTTGCTGGCGGCGCCGACGCACCAAAGAACAAAGTTTTTTGCTTCTTTTTTTCAAAAAAGAAGCCCTTTCCTTGTCGTCGAACCGGGTTGGCGGCAGCGCAGTTTGGGCCTATTTTGTTCTCATGTCCCTGAGCTTTCCGGAGCGCACCAATTTGATACGCCGCGAGGCGGCGCGGCTGTGCCGGCATTTGGGCTGGGCGCCGCTGCATGAGGTGCGGCTGCCGAACGGGCGGCGGGCCGATATTCTGGCGCTGTGCCCGGATGGGCGGTTCATGTGTGTGGAGGTGAAAAGCGGCGCCGCGGATTTCCTGGCCGACGGAAAATGGCCCGAATACCGGGAGTTCTGTGATGCGCTTTATTTCGCGGTTGATGCGGATTTTCCGCGCGGGCTGCTGCCCGTGGATGTCGGGCTGATGGTGACGGCGGAGCGCGAAGCGGCGCTATTGCGCGACGCGCCCACGCATCCGATGGCGCCGGCCAGAAGGCGCGCGCTGCTGCAACGTTTCGCCCTGCTAGCCGCCTGCCGCCTAGAGAACCTGGTAGACCCGCTAGACGCGTTTGCCCTGAGCAGCGAATAAAGGCAAAAGTTCTTTGCTTCTTTCTTTCAAGAGAGAAGACTCTTTTCTTCTACTGCAAAGGCTGTTCGCTACCCGACCCAACGCTTGGCAAATGTGCCTCCAGTTCGGTCTGAACGGCGGCAAGAGCCATCTGAACGTGCGCCAGGCGGCTCAGGGTTTCGGGCGAAACGGCCCCCGTAGCGGCCAGGCTGGCCGCGGCGGCTTCGACGGCGCGCAGCCTCTCGGCTTCCAGGTGCTCGCGAAGGGGGCGGACGGGGCCGGTGGACGCCTCGGGTCGGGTCGTTTCTGACGCCAGCATGGTGCACCTTATGTTTGGTTGTTTGGCGGGCGGCGGAGCGCCGCTCATCGAGCGCGCGGTGCTAACGCGGGACGCCGCCATCGGTTCCGCGGCGGGCTATCGGCGGAGGGCAGTTGGGCTTTCCTTCCTGCGGGCTGGCTGAAGCGCTGCGAGAAGCGGCCTTTCCACATAGACGCCGATGAGGGTGCCGCCCGCCAGGCCCGCGGTGGCGAGCGTTACAAATGCGAGCATGGGAGCGTGGGGACCGGCCGGCTGCCACACGTGCCAGATCAGGCCGATGCACACGAATTGAAACAAATAAATGGAATAGGAGGCGCGACCCAGCAGAAGCAGTGGGCGGGGAAAGGTAACGCCGCGCTCGGAGAGGATGGCGAGACCCAGAACGATCAGCCCGGCTGGCGCGCCGTAGGCAAGGCGCAAGCCGGGTGCTTGCGGATTGAGAAACCCGGCATCCTCCGCCGCGCCGACCAATGCGAAGAGGATAATGCCGGCGCAGAGGAGCGGCGTGCCGCGCATTGGACGTTGGGCAGGCGGAACCGCTCGCAGATACCAGGCCGCGGCCATGCCGATAAAGAATTCCAGCACATAAGTTTCGCACAAGGACGGCGGCAGCGGGCCCGACGAGGCGAGGCCGAGCAGTGTGGCGATTGTCCAGAGCAGGAAACAGGCGAAGAGTGCCAACCCGGCCCGGCGATGGGCGATGAGCACGGCAAATTCGACGTAGAACACGATTTCAAACTGTAATGTCCAGGCGATGCCGAGCAGCGGTTCGGTGCGCGAGGGGATGAGGCTCAAGGAGCGGATAACGGACATACTTGACGGCAGCGCGTTATGGGCGATTGCATCCATGATGATTGTGGCAACGAGCGCCAGCCAGTAGGGCGGATAGATACGCGTGAGGCGACGGCGGACATAGCGGCCGAGGCGCAGCGGGCGGCCGATATCATCGTAATGAATATACAGGATGATGAAGCCGCTGATGACGAAGAACAGATCGACACCAGTATGGCCGAAGGCCAGGAATGTCAGCGGGAGGGTAGCGCCGTAGGCTTTGGCAACATGGCGGGCGGCGTGGAACAGGACGACGGCGGCTGCGGCGAGGCCGCGCGCGGCCTCAATGCCGCCAAGCTGCCGGGGGGCGGTGGTGGGCAAGGTGGCGCGCCAGCCCGCTTCTCAGTTCGATGGCGTGGGGTCGCCGGGACGAGCGGCGTTGCGCGATTTGAGAACCTGGCGCCGCTCCCGTAGCTCGTGCCATTGCGCGAGTTGGTTGATGAGCAGCGCCGCCTGGAAGACCAGCACCAGGAGCGCGGTGAGGCCGGAATGGCCGGAGGCGGCGTTGCCGAGTTTCCCGAGACTGCCGATTATGGAGAAAACCAGCCCCCAGCTGAGGATGGCGATATAGAGGCGGCCGGCGTTTTCGTGCAGCCAGGCATCGAACTCGTGCGCGGACAGGGCGAGGCGGCTGAGCATATTATCCTCAGGTGTCGGGGTCGATGATCGGCTGAAAAATGGGCCAATCCTGCGGGATTCGTCAATCGCGAGGGTTTGCTCTTTGGAGCCTCGCGAATGATTGGCGCGTTTCACCCATCGTCATCCCAGCGTTTAGAGCAAAGTCTTTTTGCTTCTTTTTCTTCAGAAAAAGAAGAATCCTTCTATACTATACCCACCAAGTGACGTGCCAGAGGGGCGAGTTCGGCAGCAACGTGCCGCCAGGAGTCGATATTCCGATTGTGCACTGGTTCTCTCACTTGCACCGCGCTTTGCGTTGTTGTCGGCGCAGGATTTCGTTCCGGGTACAGGCAGGCCGAGTGCCATGCGAGGCCGGTTGCGGCGAGAAGGCGTTCTGTCTCTGGTTCACGTGATGCAATCATGGATTCGTAGCGTATCGTGGTAAGGCGGGGACCGAGCGTGCGCTGCCAATGCGCGACCAGGCGGTAGTAGGCATTCATGTATTGTCCGATTTCGTCCAGGTCATAGGAAAACGGGTAGCCCTGTTGGAAGAGTGTCTTGTACATGCCGTATCCGTTGGCCATTGGATCGCGGAGCACGAGGATGAGTTTGGCGGTTGGCAGGGCAGCCGCGATCAGTCCGGCGTAGAGATAATTCATCGGCAGCTTGTCGATGAAGTGCGAGGTGGCGGGCGCACGGCCCTGGATGCGGGCGAGATAGGCGGCGCCGATGTGGGCGGGCGGCACCGCGGTGGAAGCGGGGATGAGATCAAGTTTTTTCGGCGGTGCGCCCGGCCCGGCCGCGCAGGCAATGACAGAGGCGGGAAAATCGTTCAGCTCACCGAGCGAGGCGATTTGCGGATGGCAACCGAGGATGCGTTCCACAAGCGTTGTACCGGAACGCGGCAAGCCGAAGACGAAGATGGGTGTTTTTTTGTCCTGGCTGCCGACTGAGGCCTGCTGCAGGTATGTGTTGCCGAAACACTGGGCGATGCGGTCCATGGCATCGACGTCTTCGGCCACGTCATAACGCAGGTGGTTGCGACGCAGCACGGCGCCGGCCGCGAACTGGGTGAAGGCACGGTGGTGCGCGCCGATGTCTTCCAGCTCCTTGCCGAGCGCGTAATGGAGCTGCACTTCTCCGGCCCACGGGGGACACGCCGTGCGTAGCAGGGATTCCAACTCGGCGATGTGGTTTTGTGCGGGCGATTGGGTGCGCAGTTGGGAACGGAGCGCGTAGGCTTGCCAGTCATGAGGGGCGCGGCTGATCAGATCGTCGAGGAGTGATTCCGCTTCCGCGAAATTCCCGAGATACCGCAGCACCGCGGCCATGTTGAAGAGCAGGGCGGGGTCGTTGCCGAGGGATATGCGGGCCTGGCGCATCAGGGCGAGCGCTTCTTCCTGGAGGCCAAGGCTTGCGGCGGCGTTGCCGAGTTCGTGCAGCAGGTCAGGTGCCGACGCCGCAAGCGGCTCGGCCAAGCGCAAGGCATCGCGTGAAGCGGCGATTTCGCCAGCTGCTGCCAGGCAGCGCAGCAATTGCACGTGCAGCGTCGGTTCCCGCGGCGCGAGAGTGAGACCGTGACGGATGGCGGCGAGTGCGGCACCGGGTCGGCCCGTGTCCAAATCGAAAATGCTCGCGGTGAGCCAGGCCGGTGGATAGGTGGGATGAGTTCGGAGCAGATGCTGAATGGCGGTGCGAGCCGCGCCGGCGTTGCGGCTGGCCATGGCGCGCCGCGCGGCAAGATCCAGTTCCCGCGCGGTTCCAGTCACCTTGCTTTGGCACGCGGGCGCGGGGGTGGCGGCAGCACCGCATCGAGCCAGAACCAGCACATATGAACGATACGCTTATCGCTGAGGCTTCCAGGGTTGGTGGAACGTTCCAGCCATATGCCGTCCAGCATCAGGGTGAAGGTTGTTGTGAGTTCGGTAATGTCGATGTCCCTGCCGCGCTCCCTGGCGAGCTCGGCGAGGGCGGCGCGGAGCAGCTTGTTGCGATCCCGCAGGAAGCGGGTGAAGTGTGGCCGCAGATCGACGACGGTGCGGGAGAGTTGCCAGAACGCGATGTTCGCGCCGATGGTGTGTTCGCCAATCCAATCGGTTGAGAGGTAGCGGGCAATGACCTGGTCCATGCGCGCATGCGCGTCAGGCAGTTTCATTTCAAGTATCGGCGCGAGTTGCGCCATGAAGCGTTCGGTAAGATACTGATAGGACGCGGTGAGCAGGCCGTGCCAGCCATCAAAAAAATGTTCGATCAGGCTGGGTGCCACTTCGAGCGCGCGGCAGACGCTGCGCAGGCTGGTGCCGTCCACCCCGTCCCGCGCCAGACACGCCAGAGTTGTTTCGATGATGAGCTTGCGGCGTTCGTCATGCGCAAGGCGCTTCGGTCGCGCTTTCGTTGCTTGCGTGTCGCGCTGCACCGCCAATGTGCGTTCCTTCCGCCGGCGGCCGCGATCAGGCGAGGCCAAGCCGCGAGGTAATATAGCGGCGCATGTCCAGATTGAAATCCTCCATGGGCGCGTAATAGCCCTGCACGTGCGGACGGGCATGCATGCCGGCCTGCACCCGTTCGCAAATCGCCCAATCCTGCTGGTTGACCACATCCCAGAAGCCGGAAACGTCTTCGTGGGCGAAGTCGGCGCGGGCAATTTCTTCCGCCGCGAACAGGAACAGGCAGTCTACGTTCGTGCGCTCCGGTCCGCGGGGGCGCAGAATGAAGGCGGCGACGTGATCGCTGGCGAGGCTCAGGAACAGGTTGGGATAGAGCAATTCGCCCTTATGGCGTTCCCGTTCGTCGGCGTCCAGCGCGGGCAGCGGGGCGCGGCTGCTGGTGCCGGACCAGGAAAAGGTAGTGGCGCCTTCACGATGCGGTATGCCACGTTGCCAATCCAGGGACGCGCCGCCCTGGTCGCGGAAGGCCGGCACGAGGGCCACAAGTTCCGGGTGCACCGGGGCGCAATGATAGCATTCGTTATAGTTTTCGCATATGATTTTCCAGTTCGCATCGACTTCATAACCAATACGATGACCGATGCGCAACGCCGCCAGATCGTAACGGGCGACCCGCTCCGGCATTTCGCCGAGTTGGGCGGCGAGCGGCGCGGCGCCATCAGGTGTGGGATTGAGAAATACGAATCCGCCCCATTCCATGGCGGCGACGGGATACAGCGAATAATCCCCGCGGCGGAAATCCGCGGACTCGAATATGTGCGGCGTGCCGCGCAATTTGCCGGCGAAATCATAGAGCCAGCCATGATAAGGGCAGCGTATGGCGCCGTTCGCCTGCACCGCGTTTGGCAGAACGGCGCGGCCGGGACGCGGTTTTTCGTCGCGCGCCGCGCACAGGCGGGCGCCACGATGGCGGCAGACATTGTAGAATGCGTGCGGCATGCCGTCCTGGCCGCGCACCAGAAGCAAATCCTCGCCGGCGAGATCGATTACCTGCCAGGCGCCTGGTTCGGTGATTTCCTCCGAGCGACACACGGCGGACCAGTCGCGGAGGAAGATATGCGTCTTTTCATTGCCGAAAAATTCGGCGGATGTGTAGGCGCTGGACGGGAGCGATGGGGAAAGCTGGGTCATGCAGCCCTGCTACGCGGATATGAGATCGGGCGAATCGAGCCGGTAGGGGAGCGCCAGTTCCGCGGTGCCGAGCGTGCGTGCCGCGTGATGGCCGGAATGTATGGCGTGCACCAGCGCGCCCGGTGCGGCGGCGTCACCAATGGGCAGGACAGTTTGCACGTCGTGATCTTGCCATTCCGCGACGCGGCCCCGAAGCGTATCGTGGAGTTCGTGGCGCGGCGTACGATGCCCGACAATGATGAGCGTGCGGCACGGAAGTTCCGTTCCGGCATCGGTAAAGGTGTGCGCGAAGCGCGCACGTGCACCATCGAAGTCCATGAGGGCGACGCGGGTGTGGAGTGCGATGTTACGCTTATGCAGGGCCGCATAAACGAGCGGTTGCTCGTTCGTCATGATGGTCCAGGCGGAGGCGTCGGCAGCCGGGGTAGCATAGGTGACGTCGTGGCCCTCGGCCGCGAGTTTCTCGGCGAGCGCACCGCCGAGGACGTAATTGTCATAGTCGAACAAGATGACGGGGCTGACAACTGGGTGGCCGGCGAAAATGTCGTCCGGTGTCAGCACGGCGTCGCCGGCGATGATATTGCCAGGCGCTTCCAGATGGGCGTCGAATGCAGCGGGCACCCAGCTTGCGCCGGTGGCGAGAATGATATGTTGGGCGCCGAAGCCGAGTACGTCATCGGCGCTCATGTCGCTTTCGAGATAGAGGCTGGCGTTGGCGTGTTTGCCAAGCATGGTGAGCCGATAATCGAGAACCCGACGCCAGGTGGCAAGGCCAGGCAGCGTTGCCTCTCCCAGCAAGCGGCCGCCGGCCCGTCTGTTGCGCTCCGCGATCACCACCTCATAGCCGCGGCGCGCGAGCACGGTGGCGCATTCGAGGCCGGCCGGGCCGGCGCCGACGATCAGCACGCGGTCCTTGGAGCCGGCCGGCGCAAAGCGTTCGGGATGCCAGCCGCGGCGCCATTCTTCGCCGATCGTCGCATTCTGCGTGCAACGGATCGGCACGCCGTCATGCCAACTGGCAATGCAGATATTGCAACCGATGCATTCGCGAATTTCGTCCTCCCGGCCTTCGTTCAACTTGCGCGGGAGAAACGGATCGGCAATCGAGGGACGAGCTGCGCCGATCAGATCGAGCACGCCGCGACGGATTTGCGATACCATGGCATCGGGCGAGGTGAAGCGGCCGACACCGACAACTGGGCGCGTGGTGAGGCGCTTGACGAAGTCGATGACCGGTTCGTGGCTCGCTTCGGGCGTAAAGCGGGCGCTGCCGCAATCGGTGGGGCTGGAATCGAGCTTTACATCCCAGAGATCCGGCGTTTCCGCCAGATACGCAACGACCTCGTGCGCTTCTGATTCCGCGTGCGTGCCGCGGCGGCGGCGCAGTTCCTCGAGGCTGATTCGCAAAGCGACCGCGCAATCCTTGCCGACCGCTTCCTTAACCGTTTCCAGCGCTTCCCTGATGAGCCGGCAACGATTTTCCACGCTGCCGCCATAGCAGTCGGTGCGCTGGTTAAACGTTGGCAGGAGGAATTCGTGCAGCAAATACCCCATGCCGGCGTAGACATAGATGATGTCGAAGCCGGCACTGCGCGCGCGCAATGAAGCCTCACGATACCAGGATAGCAGGGCGCGAATATCCGCCGCGTCCATGGCGCGCGATCGTTGATTCGCCATGAAACCGACATGCGTCGGCATCCAGCCGACGCCGGATGGGCTCAACGGCGGCAAGCGGCTGGCGCGATTCATGGTGGCGCCGCCACCATGCCATAGCTCTATGCCGGCTAACGCGCCGTGACGGTGTACCGCTTCGGTCATCATGGCGTGCGGCGGAATATCCGCATCCGCCCATAGGCGCGCTGCCGGCAGCGGCATATCGTCCGAGCTTGGGTGAATGGAAACGGCGCCGGTGCACACCACGCCCCAGCCGCCCTCCGCCTTCATTTCCCTGAAAGCAGCGCGCACATTCGGCAGCGCGTTGGTCATGCCGCTGGCATGCGGCACCTGATAGAAACGGTTGGGCGCGAGCACCGGCCCGATGCGGACCGGCTCGAACAGAATGTCCCACCGCTTGTCACGTGCCAATGTGCGCTGCTCCATGCGCGGATTATGCCCCGGACGAGATTACTGAACAAGCGTTCAAGATTGCGTCACACAAACTGCCGCTTGACATCCTTCAACCATCGTCTGGTGCGGATTTCCCTGCCGTTTTCCAACAGCGTGCAGGTGACGTCCATGCGGAAGCGGTCCACCGTGCTGGTCATCGCGCCATGCGTGCGCGTTTCGATAACGCGGTTGCCGCCTATGGGTGTGTTGATTTCGGAGGTTTTGATGGTCAGCGCCGCGTGTGCCGGGTCGTCGTCGCTGACATCGCAGCCGATCTCGCTCGGCCCCATCTGGAAACGGGCGCTGGTGCGCGCATGGGCGATGTCACGCGTCAAGTTGAACGCTTTCATTTCATCGTCGGCGCGCTCCGTATTTATGCCGGCGTGATCGGCCAGCACGGGCAGATCGCCGGTGAGCGCGGGCAGCGGCCCCAGCACCGGTAAAGCAACGAAGGATGCGTGTTCGCCGCCGGTGAATAGCGTGGTGACCATCGGATAGGGCGATGGCCAGACGACCGGGAAATACGCATTGGTCACCGCCACGCGTATGCGATGGCCGGCGGGAAAACGATAACCGGTGCAAAACAGGTCGAACACGAGTTCCACCATTTCGCCGGGCACCAGCGGTTCGGGCGTGACGTGCGAATGGCGGTGCGTGCCGTTGAGGAAGCCGTACGTGACGATGTAGGAGGTGCCGTCCGGCGCCAGGTCGTTCACCCGCACAATCCAGTTGGCTTGCGGCGCCGTGCTGGCGGCGAACAGATGCGCCTTCACGAAGCCCAGTATTTCCATCGGCTCACGCAACGGCGGCGTGTCGAAGCACATCGCCCAGCTATCGTCCTCCCGCGAATCGATGCCGAAATAGCCTTCATAGCTGTCCGGGCCGATGGATTCGCTGGTGCCGCCGGTGCCCGGCACATAACGCAGGCGAAGCGCCGATGCGTTGCCCGGCAATTCCGCCATGTCGCCGCCGAGCGATGGCACCGGATCCGCCTTCAATGCGACGGAGAGCGGCAGCGCCTCGCGCGGTTGCAAATAAAACCGCTTGCCTGGATCGAAGACGCTGTCCGGCCAGGATTCTGCGTAGCGCCATTCACCGGGAATGGCGCCTTCATCACGGAATTTCTGCCGCCGCCAGGTTGGCATATAGAAGGTGACGCGTGCCTCCCGGGTCACGCCATTGTCGCGGCCGTTGCAGAAATGGTCGAACCAGCGTGACTGCAATTTGCGCCAGTTCACCACGGGCCCTGGCCAGTTCATGCTGTGGTGCCAGGTTCCGAGCAGCCCATGCGTATAGGCGGGCGAGCGGTGCATGATGCGCGGCACGAAATTCTGGTACATGTCCAGATAACCGCCGCCGAGAAACGTCGGCGTCGTCAACAGGCCGTACTGATCGGGCGCCAACGAGCCGCGACGGTAATGCGGCCCGTCCAACTGATTGTCGAGATAGACGCTCAACCACGGCGCGGTGTTCCAGCGCGCCAGTGACCAGGCGCTGTTCAAATCATAGTCCGGCGCGGCGGGCGTGGCGTTATCGGTAATCATGCCGAGCGCCCAGGAGCCGTCCACCATCATCATGATGCCGCCAGGGCTGTGCACGTCGTCCGTGTAGCGGTCGTCCGTGCCGGCGCGGACGAAAATCGCTTTCAGCGCCGGGGGTTTGTAGTACGCCGCCGTCCAGACCGAGTTGAAGGCGGAATAGGATGTGCCGTACATGCCGACGGCGCCGTTGGACCATGGTTGTTTTGACAACCATTCGAGCACATGGACCGTGTCCGCGTATTCCTGCTCGGAATATTCGTCGGGGCAGGTGCCTTCGGAGCCGCCGGTGCCGCGCACATCGAGGAACATGCCGCAGAAACCGTCCCTTGCTTGGCCGACCAGTTCCTTTTCCAGCCAGCCATTCGGCTCGCCGCGATAGGGATCGACGCAAAGCTGGGTTGCCAGCCGCGTGCGGTTCCGCGCCGCGGCAGGCATATAGAGGATAGCGTTCAAATGCACGCCGTCCGGCATGCGCAAACGCAGATTTTCGAAATGAATGTCCGGCGGCAAGGTGGGGGAGACGGGCCACAGGCCGGCTTCCACGCGTACAGCGCCAGCATCGACCGACCACGGCACGCTGCGCGATAAAGTGGCCGCTTTCGCCTGCAAATGCGGGCGCAATGTTATCGCGGCGGCCGCGCCCAGAAGCACGCGACGGCGTGGCGTGATCATGCCCGCCCGCCCGGGTGATGCGTTACGCAGCACGGATATATCATTCTTCCACACTCCTGCGTGAAGGATCGATGGCGAGCCAGAGCAATGCGCTGCCAAGGGCGCAGACGCTGCCAAGGATGAAGGGACCGGTCCAGTTGCCGCCGCCGGACATTGCGGCGACCAGCGGTGTGGCGACAATGCCGCCAAGGTTGCCGCCGGTATTCAATATCCCGCCGGCCGCCACCGCGTTGGCGCTGCCGATCTGCATGGAGGCGGCCCAGAAGCTTCCTTCCGTCATTTCGACCAGACCGAAGGCGAGTGCCAACGCCAGCAGCGCGCTGACGGCGCTTGCTGCCTGCACGCCCACCAGCAGCAACAGGGCGGCGGCGGGAAGTGCGATAAGCGGAACGATACGTAGCCCCCATTTCGGCCCGATCCGGCTGTAGAAGAAGGTGCCGGCAAATCCGCCGAGCGCCGCGCCGACGGCGCCGGCCAGCGGTGGCACGGAAGCGGCAAATCCACCTTCCAGAAGCGTGAAGTGGCGCGCCTGGACGAGATACAGGAAACTCCAGAATGTAATGAGGTAGAAGACGACATTCATACCCAGATAGGCAATGGTGAGGCCCGCGATATGCGGATTGAGCAACAGCCCGGTTCCGTGGCGCCAATCTGGCTTTTCCGCTGCGCGGTGCGGCGGTGTATCGAGTTCGCTGAGTTCACGTGACGTGACGGCGGGATGTTCCGCTGGCGTATCCCTGCCGCAATGCCACCAAAAGGCAACGAGGATTGCCCCCGGCGCTGCCGCAATGAGCATGGCCTGCCGCCAGCCGCCAACCACCATCAAGGAGGCGATCAGCACCGGCGCGATGGCGCCGCCGAGGCCGACGCCGCTGGTGGAAAGCCCCTGTGTCAACGCCCATTGTCGCGATGGAAACCAACGTTCCAGGGTGCCGGAAACCATGGCGAAGAGGGGCGCCTGCCCCGCACCGAGCGCCAATTGCGCCAACAACAGCAGCGCGAACAATGGCGCGCCGCGCGTCGCCGACGGCAGGAGGGGAAATGCGATCGCTGCCAGAACGGAAAGCAAACCACATGCGGTGAGCATGCGCCGCGCCCCCATGGCCTGGCCCAGCAGGCCACCGGGAAACTGAAATACCGTGTAGGTGATGAGAAACGCGGTTTCCAGCCAGCCAATCTGCACCTGGCTCAGGCCGAGTTCCGGCATCATCGGTTCCGCCGCCACCGATATGGCGGTGCGCTGCACATAGGCCACCATGGCGAACAGCAGCAGGAGAGTGAAAATCGACCATCGCACGCGCATGCGGGGGGCGTGCTGCGGCAAGGCCAGAGCCGTCAAGCCCGTTATGTTCAACGCCGGATCACGAGCCGCAGCCCGATCGTCAGCGGCTGCGTGACGAATTCCGCCGGCTCAAAGCGATGCGCTGCGGCATCGGTCTCCGGACTGAGGCCGTCGGGCTGCAGCGCGGATTCGGCGGTCACCCCCTTCGCGTTGAACAGGTTGTGGGCGAACAGCTGCAGCTCGATCTTCGGCGTGATATCGGCCTGCACGTAAGCGTTGAACAGCGCGAAGCCGGAAAGATGGCGGTAGTTCGGCAACGATGCCTGGATCTGGTTGGCGAATCCGGATCGGTAGGAGCCATCCAGGTGGAAATCGACCGCATGGTCCGCGAGCAATGTGGGCGCGTA
>DATJOH010000147.1:0-4813 GCA_035507235.1 Acetobacteraceae bacterium | reverse complement strand
GCGTTTCGCCACCGAGCAGCGCCGCATGCTGGCGGCGGTCAGCCATGATTTGCGCACGCCGCTGACACGGCTGCGGTTGCGTGCCGATACGATTGCGGATCCGGAGATTCGGGGCCGCATGGTGCGCGATGTCGAAGGCATGCAGTTGCTGATCGATCGCGCCTTGGCATTGTTGCAGGCACAGGACGTGGGACCGGCGCGGGCGCGGGTGGATTTGTCCGCCCTGGCGCAGACGGTCGCGGACGACATGGCGGATGCCGGTGTGCCGGTGACGCTCGGCGAGTTGGCGCCGGTGAACGCGCTGTGCGATGCGCAGATGCTGACGCGGGCAGTGGAGAATCTGGTGGAGAACGCCGCGAAATACGGCGGCGGCGGCGTGCTTTCGGTGCGCGCGGCCAACGCTGAGGCGGTCATTGAAGTGGCCGATACTGGCCCGGGGCTGAGCGAGGCCGACAAGGCGCATGCATTCGAACCGTGGGTGCGGGGCGACATGGCGCGTGGCGGACAGGGGAATGGCTTGGGGCTGGCAATCGTACGGGCGGTAATGACGGCGCTCGGCGGCCGGGTGGAGCTGGCTGACGCGGTGCCGCGTGGACTAGTGGCGCGCCTGGTGCTCCCCTTGTAGGCGGGTGCGGCGGCAGATGAGCGCGAAGTAAGTTGGCCGACAGGATGAATTCCTGCGCGGCGCCCACCTCCTATGCGGGTTTCACGCAATCGGAGGCTGAGATGCGCCACCTGCTTATTGCTACAACCATACTCGCCCTCGGCGCGGCGCCGGCACTGGCCGCGACCGACTGGATGCCGGCGAGCCCAACGGGCGCACGGCCCGGCAACGTCATTGGCACCGACAGCTCGCTGCCGCGCGGCAACACTGCCAGCAACATTGACGCGATGGACACGCACGACGTGATTGCGCCGAATTTGCCCGTGCCCGCTGATGTCTACGGCGTACGCGGATATTTGCGCACCGCGCAAAGCGCGTTGCAGCAGGACCAGACCGGCCTTGCGCAAAATGCCCTGGAAATGGCGGAAACGCGCATTCTGGACCGCTCGGTTCCGCAAGGCCAGGGCGGCGTGCCGGATCAGGCCCCGGCGATACGCCACATCGACCACGCCTTGCGCGCCCTGGCGCGTAACGACATCGCAACGGCCAGCCAGGCAACCCAGCGCGCGTTGTATGCGGTCAACGCTGTATGATAGCTGACGCGCTCGTCGCTACTCAGGGCTCGCGCGTGCGCGCGAGTTTTGCCAAGGCGATGTGCCGGAAACAAAAGCCGAGGGCGCGGTCGTCATCGGAAAGGCCCCGCGCTTTCGGTGACGGGCCGGCCGGGTGTTCAAATTCCACGCGCGTTGGCGTGAAGCGTGTCCAAACGTCTTTCGGTACAAGCCAGGCGAGCCGGCACTGGCCTTCGATGGTTTGCATGTCGAGCCGCGTGCCGTTGACGACCGCGGTGATCGTTTTCATGTGATCGTCGATCCAGTTTCCCGTTACGGTCAACCACAGATATTGCTGAGGCACGCGACCGGGGGGAACGTCAAGGCGGCACCTTCCGCCGATCGACCAGCGATGGCGCTCCTCCGGACCGGACCATCCGAAGCGCGTAAATTGCGTCGCGTTGCCACCGCGTGAAAAATCGATTTCGAAAAGCAACTCGCCCAGGGCACGCGGTACCATTGTATCGCCTATCACGACGGCACCAATATCGGATCGCATATGCACATCCGATATCGTGGCCTCAACGGCCTCGTCAAAATCCTCCGGCTGAATATATATATCGCGCTGTGTAATCATTTCCCACGGGCCAGGAACCAACCTGCCCCGGACATCGGCCTGACGGATGCGCCGCTTCTGAAAATTTGCCACAAAATATATGTCGGTCCACTCCGCCGCCGCCATGGTCACCACGCGGCTATGCTTCGCCGCGTACAATGCGCCGGCGAAGCCGGATCCGTGTACACCCGCAACGAGCTCGGCATCGCGGAACAGTCTTACCTGATCGGCCAGCTTCCATTCCGAGAGATCTATCTCCGTAAAGCCATGGTTCCTGGCGCGCTCGACCAGCGCGTCATTATTGGCGATCCTGCGGCGGCCATCGCGTGGCCTGACGAGGAATGCCCGCCGCGGCGCTACGATTTCCCCTGGTTTCTTGAGCTGCCGGTTCATCAGTTTGATCAACTCGGAGTGCAGCCCGTTCATTTCCTCACTCGGCAAGGGCCAAATGCCACTCATGTCGAACAAAGAATCGAAGGTGAGTGCGTCCGTAAGCGATATTGGCAACAAGCGGTCCGCGCCGACGCCGTAGGCTTCCAGCGATGAAAGGATGGCGGCAACGTACTGGCGCATCGGGGAATCGCTCGACCCAAGTACCCGCGCGGGCACGACATAACGGAATCGCCCCGGGAAATGCGCTTCCGCCAAAACGATCTTGGGCAGCATTTCGTAAGCCCAATGGCCCCATACAGTATCGTTTTGTCGCGCCACCAACAGGCACTCATCCGCCACCCTCGGCGCCGCCGGCGCGCGTGTCAGGGCGCCGGCAGCCAGCCCCTCCATATCGGTAATCCAGTCGCCCAACTGCTGCGCAATAATCGTGCCATCCGATATAGTGACATACACGCCGGTTGCTTCGCCACAAACGAGCGTATCCGCCGCGTATTTCCAGAGTTTGACTGGCGGCTCCCAGGCGCTGCGCGCCGCATTCGTCGTCAGAATGAAATGGCGCACCGGGGACCATGGTTGCGCGGCGAGATTGGTGTGGACGATCGGATTGAACAGGCGCACCGCCTGCCCCTCCAGCAGCAGCGACTGCGGCGCCGCCACGTCTTCAAGCCTCGCTACCGGAAAAGCCATATGCCGATCATGGGAGGGGTCATAGTAAAATCGGCCCTACGCGGCAATCGCCTATCCTGCCGGCGCCTTGAGTTTGCCCGTCAGGCAGCACGCTCTAGCTTTCAAACATTGAAGCGGAACAGAAGCACGTCGCCATCCTTCACGACATACTCCTTGCCTTCCACGCGCATCTTTCCGGCTTCCTTTGCTCCCACCTCGCCTTTGCACGCGACATAGTCGTCATACGCGATGGTCTCGCAGGCGATAAATCCACGCTCGAAATCATTATGGATAACGGCCGCCGCCTGTGGCGCCTTCGTGCCGTTCGTAATGGTCCAGGCCCGCGTCTCCTTCGGTCCGCAGGTAAAATAAGTAACCAGGCCGAGCAGCCGGTAGCCGGCGGCAATCACGCGATCGAGGCCGCTATCGTGCAGGCCCAAGCCTTCCAGGAATTCGCCGCGGTCGGATTCGGGGAGCTGGCTCACCTCCGCCTCGATCGCCGCCGAGACCACGACATAAGCGGCGCCCTCCGCCGCGGCACGCGCCGCAACACGCGCGGCATGCGCGTTCCCGGTAGCGGCGGATGCCTCCTCCACATTGCACACGTACAGAACAGGCTTGCTCGTAATGAGCTGCAGCCGGCGCACCGCTTCCTCCTCGCCGCGCGGAATGGCGGTGCGCGCGGGTCGGCCGGCCTGCAGCGCGGCGATCAGCGGCTCCATCAGCGCCACCGTCGCGGCGCTTTCGCGATCACCGCCGCGCGCGCGTTTTTGCAGATTGGTGAAGCGCTTCTCCAAGGAATCGAGATCGGCGAGCATCAACTCCGTCTCGACCGTTTCGGCATCGCGGATCGGATCGACGCTGCCTTCCACATGCGTCACGTCGCCATCCTCGAAGCAGCGCAGCACATGAATGATGGCGTCCGTCTCGCGGATATTGGCCAGGAACTGGTTGCCCAGCCCCTCCCCCTTGCTCGCGCCGCGCACCAGGCCCGCAATATCCACGAATTCCAGCGAGGTCGGCACGGTCTTCTGTGACTTGCCGATCGCGGCGAGCACCCCCAGGCGCGGATCGGGCACGCCAACGCGGCCGACATTCGGCTCTATGGTGCAGAACGGATAATTCGCCGCCTGCGCCGCGGCCGTCGCCGTCAGCGCGTTGAACAAGGTCGATTTGCCGACATTCGGCAAACCTACGATACCGCAATTAAACCCCATGATCAGCCATCAGCTTTCAGTTGTCAGAAGCGCCACGCGGGTCATGAAAGCCTCCGGCTTGGCATCGGCTAGAAGGGGGGCCGATTCGGCAATGGAATCGAGCAGGGCGATCAGCCAATCCTCATCCTCCTTCGGGAAATTGCCGAGCACATGGCCCAGCACGCGCGCCTTGTCGCCGGGATGGCCGATGCCGATGCGCACGCGCCAATAATCCGGTGACCCCAGATGCCGGTCGATGCTGCGCAAACCATTATGGCCGGCGGCGCCACCGCCCTTCTTCACCCGCACCTTGCCCGGCGCCAGATCCAGCTCGTCGTAAAAGACCGTAATGCCCTCCGGCGGCAATTTGAAAAACGCCGCCGCGGGCTGCACGCTTTCACCGGAGCCATTCATGTAGGTGAGTGGCTTCAACGCCAGAACAGCCTCGCCGCCCACCCTGCCTTCCGCCACGACACCCTTGAATCGCTGCCGCCATGGCCCGAACCCGTAACGATGCGCAATCCGGTCAATGGCCATGAAGCCAATATTGTGCCGGTTGCGCGCCATGCCGGGCTCCGGATTGCCAAGGCCTACCCAGAGAAGAGGCATTACACGATCTGCACCTGGTTGTGGCACCTTTGGGTTTGCCTTCGGCGACCAGGGGGCTTTGCCCCCTGGACCCCCACCAGGGCGTGACGCCCTGGACCCCGCTACTTTGTCGAAGGAGAAGGAGGGGCGCTTCCGAGCTGTTGCAACTTCTGCGTGGTTCGCGCCCCTCCTTCTCCTT
>DATJOH010000146.1:0-5544 GCA_035507235.1 Acetobacteraceae bacterium | reverse complement strand
CTCACCGCCATCCTGGTCGTCGCCGCCTTCGCCTTCATCGTCGTGCAGCTATCCTTCTTCGAAGTCGGCCAGACCCAGATGGCGCTGATCACCGAACTCGGCGATCCCCAGCGCGTCATTACGCAACCCGGCCTGCACTGGAAAATGCCGGTGCTGCAGAACGCCATCCTGTTCGACCGCCGCCTGCTCGATTTCGCCTCGGACCCGGAGGAGGTCATCCTCGGCGACCAACGCCGCCTGATCGTCGACAGCTTCGCCCGCTACCGCATCACCAACCCGCTGCAATATTATCAAACCGTCGGCCCCTCCGATGACGCCGTGCGCGCGCGCCTCGAATCCGTCGTCAATTCCAGCCTGCGCCGCGTGCTCGGCGACGAAACGTTGCTGGACGTCCTCTCCGCCCAGCGCACCCGCATCATGGCGGCCATCCAGAAACAGGTGAACGCCGAAATGAAAAGTTTCGGCGTGGACGTCATCGACGTCCGCCTGCGCCGCGCCGACATGCCGGCGGAAAATACCCAGGCCATCCTGCAGCGCATGCAGAGCGAACGCGACCGCGTCGCCCGCCAGGCCCGCGCCGAAGGCGCCGAAGCGGCCACCAAAATCAAGGCCGAAGCCGACCGCCAGCGCACGGTAATTCTAGCCAACGCCACCGCCACCGCCGCCGAACGCAAAGGCGAAGGCGAAGCCCAAGCCATCGCCATCTACGCCAACGCCTACGGCCGCGACCCGCAATTCTTCTCCACCTGGCGCACCTTCCAGGCCTACAAGGACGCCTTCAGCAAAAACCAAAACCACCTGATATTAACCCCCGACAACGATTTCCTCCACCTCCTCCAAGCCCCCCGCGCCGCGAATTAAACCCGCAACCGCGAATCCCGGTGGGCTGCCTTCAGCCCACCGACACCCCTCCCCGTCGAAAAATCTCAAGAAACCAAAGGCAAGAAGTTCTTTTCCGAAAAAAGCAAATCTTTTTTTGCTTCTTTTTCTTCAGAAAAAGAAGATCCTTCCTTCTACGCCACCTTGTCGTTCCGCGAAGGCAAATCCCTGACCGTGAACACGCCATTCGCCTTCGCCTGCAGCGCGGCGACCTCCGCGCGAGGATGATAAAACTGCTTGTACCAGGCGCGCACACGGGCAAACGGGCCGTCGGTGGGAACTTGCAGGATTTGCAGCGCCGGGCTTTTGTTGGCCCAGATTTCGAAATCCTGCGCGAAGGCGGCGCGGCTATATTCCTGCGCCACCCGCGCCGCGGCAATGTCCTGCTCGGTGGGCGGATTGTTCGGGGATTTCACCAGCAAACCATGCCAAGCGCGAACGCATCCGTCATCCACCGGCGTGTGGGTGATGTACATGATCGAGCCAAGACCGACGAAGCGGGAAAATAATATGCCCGGCCCGGTGTAATACGTATCGGTTTCCAGCAAGCCGCCGCCGGCGATCGTTGCGTGCTTGCCGCCCTGCAACTGGCGGCAGACAATGCCGGTGATTTCGTTGCGAAAATACTCGCACGGCGCGCCATGGGTGGGGCCCAGATGCGCGGCGTCCGCCATATTGTCGATCAGTTCCTGGCTGTGACAAGGCAGCGTGCCGAGCTTGTCAAGTTTCCAATGCACCCAGGATCCCTCGTCCCATTCCGCAAGCTCGGGCAAATCGCAGTCGGGCTCGCCTTCCTCCATATCGTGCCAGGCGAAGATCGACCCGTAACGCTCCTGCACGCGCCAGCTCTTCACCCGCGCCCCGGCCGGAATGGGGCCGTTGAAATAGGGAATTTCGTTGCATTTTCCGTCAGCTCCGAACCGCCAGGCGTGATACGGGCAGCGGATATTGTCCCCCTCAACCTGGGTGCCGTTGCGAATGACGAAGGAGGTGGTATTGGCCGCCAGATGCGTGCCCATGTGCGGACAGTACGCATCCAGCATAACCACGCGGCCGCTCTCGCCACGATACAGCGCCAGATCCTTGCCAAAGAAACGCACGGCTTGCGGCGTACGCGTGACATCATCCGCATCCGCCACCATGAACCAGCCGCGCGGATATTCGTGCGGGCCTAGGTTATAATCCGAGGTGAGTGCCATTCGTCGCCTCCCAAAGATTCTTCTTTTTCTGAAGAAAAAGAAGCAAAAAGACTTTTATCTGTTTGCGCGCCGCCGGTAAGCCGGCGACGCCTTCTTAAGCGCCGCTAGGCTGATCCTTAGGTCGGCGCACCTGGATAGCCAGCGTAATAATGCCCCGCCGTCCAGCCGCCATCCACCGCCAGTTCGGCGCCATTCATGTACGACGAGTCCGAACTGGCCAGAAACAAGCTGACGCGCGCAACTTCCTCCGACGTGCCCATCCGCTGCAGCGGCACGCCGCGATAGAACAGCTTGTTCATCTCCTCGGCCGGCTTGCCTTGAGGATTGCCCATGGGGGTATCGATACCGCCGGGGTGCACCGAGTTCACGCGCACGCCACGATGGCCGAATTCCAGCGCCGCCACTTTCGTCAGGCCGCGCACTGCCCATTTGCTGGCAGCATAGGCCCCGAGGGAGTTCGCGCCCTTCATGCCGTCGATCGAGGATATGTTCACGATAGCGCCGCCGCCGGCGCCCATCATCATCGGCGCCAATGTGCGCATGCCAAGAAAACAGCCGCCGACATTCACCGCCAGCACGCGCTGGAAATCCGCCAGTGACGTATCCTCCAGCGCCGCGAAGGTGATGACGCCGGCATTGTTCACCAGCACATCCACCCCCCCGAAGCGATCTCGGCAGAGGGCGGCAAGGTCGGCCCAGCCGGCCTCGTCGCTGACATCCAGATGGTGAAACACCGCGGCATCGCCGAGTTCCCGGGCAAGTTCCTTGCCCTCTGCGTCCAGCACGTCGGCGATCACCACCCAGGCGCCTTCCGCCACGAACAGGCGCGAGGTGGCCGCCCCCATCGCCCGCGCGCCGCCGGTTACCACCGCCACTTTGCCCTCAAGCTTGCCCAATTCCCCGCCCCACTGCGTGTTTGCGTATTTTTATCGGCGATTTGCTGCTCAAACCAGCAATCGCATCGACAATACCGCCAAATCGCGTAGTATCCACCCCTAATCGCGCCACCCCCAAGGAAGAATTCGGGAAGAATTCGGAAGGAACCCCGCCCCATGGACGCCCTGGCCCCCTCCCCGCTGCTGGACCCGCCGCTGGTGCGTGGCGCCCCGATCGTCGGCAGCGCATTCGACCTGGCGCGCGACCCGGCGCGGTTCTTCGTGAACGCCTACCGCGAGTACGGGCCGGCCTTCCGGGTGAAAGTGTTCGGCAAGATTTACGGCTGCATCGCCGGCGTGGAGGCGGCGAATTTCCTGACCACGCGGGAGGGGCGGGAGAGCCTGCGGTCGAAAGAATTCTGGCAGGGGCTGGTGGACGAATATGGCGCGACGCGCACCCTGACCGGCGAGGATGGCGCGATCCACCAGCAGCTGCGCGGCATCATGCGGCGCGGCTACTCACGGGAGGCCGTGGCGGGCCGCTATAATGAGCTGGTAACGATTACCGATCGCGCCATTTCGCGGCGTTGGCATCCGGGCGCCACCATTCCGGTGGTGGAAGCGCTGCAATATATGGTGGTGGAACAGTTGGGCGACATCCTGACCGGCGCCGCCCCGCTGGAATATGTGAAGGATATACGCACCAATATTCTCTACATCCTGAACTGCCTGGTGACCCGGCAGCGGCCGAGATTTTTGCTATGGTCGCCGCGCTATCAGCGCGCGAAGAAACGGGTCAACGAACTGGGGCAATCGATGATTGCCGACATGGAGGCGCGCGCGGCAAAGGGCGAGCTGCCGGCGAATCTGCTGGGCGACATTTTCCGCGCGCACCAGCAGAAGCCGGACCTTATTCCGGCGAACGATCTCGTGCTGACCCTGACCGGCCCTTACGTGGCCGGCCTCGATACGGTGGCCAATACCACCAGCAGCTTCGTGTATCGGGCGCTGAAACATCCGGAAGTGCTGGCGCGCGTGCAGGCGGAGGCGGATGCGCTGTTCGCCAAGGACAGCATCGACGAAGCGGATTTGTTGAATCTGCCGGCCATCAACGGCGCGATTCAAGAAACGATGCGGCTACACCCGATAGCGGTGGCGCAAATGCGCACGGCAACGAAGGATTTCGAATTCCAGGGCTATCGCCTGCGCGCCGGCGAGATGATTTTCATCGGCACCAGCGTGCCGCATTTCATGGAGGAGTATTTCCCCAACCCGGACTCCTTCGACATCGACCGCTACGAAAAGCCGCGCCAGGAGCACATGCGCCCGGGCGTCTATTCCCCGTTCGGCCGCGGCCCGCACACGTGTCTGGGCAAGACGATTGCGGATGTGCTGATGTCGCTGACTTTGGCGCGGCTGTTCCACAAGCTGGATCTGGAACTGGTGCCGGCGGATTACGTACTGAAGGTAAAGACGGCCCCCACACCGGGGCCTTCGATGAAGTTTCAGGTTAGGGTGAAAGGGGTGAGGCATTAGCGGAACGACGCCCGCCAGGCGGGCGTGCCATCCCGACCCTGGCGGACAAATCGGTGGGACAAATCAACATGGTTATGGTCTTCAACGATGGCTCCACGTCAGGCCGGATTCTGAATCGACATTCCTGCTGGCGGCGCTGGGGTGAATGGTCTCGTAGTTTACTTTTTCCCACTCGCCTTTGCGGCCGCCAGAAAACATAATCTTCGGCAAAAGCATCAGTTTGCGAAATAGCCCGGCACGCTGAAATCTGCCGGGGGGACCTGCCACAAGGCTAAATAACTCTGTTGCGGAATCACGGCAGTGTTCCGGGGCTGCATGGCTTGAAAACAGGCCGGTGTGGCCGGTATCGGGTCTAAATGTCCATTTGGGAGTTTGCCGCGACAACTCGTTACGCCTTGGGCTGTCGCATTGAATTGCAGGGCAAGAGGCGTACCAGCACTTGCGGCCGTGATCACGTCGCGTGGCGGGAGAGCACCAAATTCGGAGACCATATTCCAGCTGACAACAAAACGCGTGCCCAAAGCCGCATTAGATGCCGCAAGGAGCGGCTGCAGTACGGGTGTCGCTCCCACCGGCTGCGGGAAACTCTCTTTCTCCCCCCGCATGACATTCTGCAGCAGAACTGCATCATTCGGCAGGGCTTCGTCAGATGCGATCCCGCGAATGATCGTTTGGTAAATGCTCAAGGCGTCCGCGCTCGTATACCCCGCAGTGGCCCACAGCGCGGCCTGCTGCGCCGCAGTTTGGTTGACGTCCCCGACGCTGCAACCCATGCCCGGAATACGCATTTCAGAAGTCAGTACGATGTATGCCGCGACGGTTACGCCGGCAACGCGACTCGCAAGTGTACCGCCGCTTGCGACCGGTATCTTAGCCAGCGCCGCAAGCATGGCGTGGACAGCCTCAATATACCGCTGTGCATAAATTGAGCTCGTCATGAGCGGCAGGCTGTAAAGTTGGCACGGGTCTCCGGTGTTATTCAAGAATGCATAATACAGGGTAACATACGGTATGCCGAGACCTTGAAGACAAGACGGCGAACTAGCGCCGCCGGC
>DATJOH010000145.1:0-6779 GCA_035507235.1 Acetobacteraceae bacterium | reverse complement strand
GAGGCGCCGGATGAGTTCGGACGAGTCGCCGCGGGACTGGCGACCGCGGCGGCCCGCTTTGCCGGCGGCGTGCTGGCGGCTTGGTATCCGATCAAGCATCGCGCGCCGGTGCGGGATTTCCAGGATGCCGTGCGGGCTGGCGGGTTGCGGGACGTCGTCACGGCGGAATTCCTGCTCCGCGCGCCGATCGATGCGGCACGCCTGAATGGGTGTGGTCTGATGGTGGTCAATCCGCCGTATCGGTTTGATGCGGAGATTCCGGACCTGCTGGCGGCCTTGCTGGCGGCACTCGGCGCCGGTGAGGCGGGCGCCGGGATGGCGGTGGAGCGACTGGTCGATGAGTAGGGTGTCTGTGATCGGCGCCGGCGCGTGGGGCACGGCGCTGGCGCTGCATTGCCACCGGCTGGGCCACGAGGTTGCATTGTGGGCGCGACGGCCGGCGCGCATCGGCCGGGAAAACCCGCGCCTGCCGGGTTTTGCGTTACCCGAGGGGGTGCGCATCGTGGCTGAACTGCCCCCGGCCGACTGCGCCCTGGTGGCCGTGCCGATGCAGCATCTGCGCGAAACGTTGCGCGCGCTGCTGCCGGCGGCGCCGCTGGTGTTGTGCTGCAAGGGCATAGAGACCGGCTCGGGAGACCTGCCGCTGGAAGTGGCGGGCGCCGTGCTGGCCGGTATGCCAGCGTGCGTGCTGACCGGGCCAAATTTTGCCCATGAAATCGCCGCCGGGCTGCCGGCGGCCTCGGTGTTGGCCGGCGGGGATGCCTTGTTGCGGGCGCGGCTGATCGGACAGCTCGCCGGACCGACCTTCCGGCTTTACGGCAATGACGATGCGGTGGGCGCGCAGCTTGGTGGCGCCGCGAAGAACGTGGTGGCGGTGGCGGCGGGCGCGGTGACAGGGGCAGGATTAGGCGAGAATGCGCGGGCGGCGCTGATTACCCGCGGGCTGGCGGAAATCGGGCGGCTGGCGGTGGCGCTGGGCGGGCGGGCCGAGACGGTGGCGGGGCTATCCGGCCTTGGCGACCTGGTGCTGACCTGCACCGGCCCGCAAAGCCGGAATTTTTCGCTGGGGCTGGGATTGGGGCGGGGCGTTCCGCTCACCGAATTGCTGCCTGAAGATGGGCCGGTGGTGGAGTCGGTGGCGACGGCGCCGGCTCTTCTCACGCGCGGTGGCGATCTGGATTTGCCGATCATGCGCGCCGTTGCTGATTTGCTGGCGGGGCGGCTGACGCTGCCGGACGCGATGGCGCGGCTGCTGTCACGGCCGTTGAAAAACGAGTAGGATTCGCCGTGATGGCACGCTGCCGGAGGTGAAGGACAAACAGATGCAGCCGGCTTTGAAAGAGACATTGAAGAAGCTGCCGCCTACCGACAGACTGGATCTGATCGGGGAGCTCTGGGATAGTCTGCAGGATGAGGATGTCCCAGTGCGGCACTCGGACCTCGATCTTGTTCGACAGCGCGCTGATACGGCCGAGGCGCATCGTGCCGGACGTCGCGACTGGTCCGAGGTAAGAGCCGAAATCGAAAAACTCCTGCGTTGATGCGGCCATCGCGTGTCGATCCACGCGCACGCACGGACATCGCGGATGCGGCTCTCTGGTACGGGTCGCATCAAAACGGCCTCGGGCGCGCGTTCCTGGCCGAGCTCGATGCGGCCATCGCGCGTATTTGCCGAGGTCCTTTTCATTTCGCCGTCATATCTGGAGAGTTGCGGCGGGCTCGCCTGCATCGCTTCCCCTACATAGTTTATTTCACGCTCGAAGAGGATGTGATCGTGGTGTTAGCCTGCCTGCACGGACGCCGCTCTCCCGCCGTATGGAAGTCGCGGGTCTGAGCCGCCGGGCATGCTGAAGGGCGCATTTACCGTCGGCGCGTGGACGGCGGCCAGCCGGGTCACCGGGTTTGCGCGCGATATGCTGATTGCGGCGCTGCTCGGCGCAGGGCCGGTGGCGGATGCGTTTTTCGTTGCCAGTCGGTTGCCCAATCTGTTTCGCCGGCTGTTCGGCGAGGGCGCTTTCAATGCGGCGTTCGTGCCGGTGTTTTCAGGGTTGCTGACGACCGAGGGCGAGGATGTCGCGCGCGGTTTCGCCGAGGAGGCCGCTGCCGTTCTGGCGTTCTGGCTGCTGATCCTGACCATCCTCGGCGAGATTTTCATGCCGAGCATATTGCATGTGATTGCCGCCGGGTTTGCGCGCGACCCGGCGAAATTCACGCTGACGGTGACGCTGTCGCGCATTGCGTTTCCCTATCTGGTCCTGATTTGCCTGACGGCGTTGCTGTCCGGCGTGTTGAACGCGCTGGATCGTTTCGTGGCCGCGGCGGCGGCGCCGCTGCTCTATAATGCGTTTTCCATTGCCGCCATGCTGGCGCTTTGGCATGTGCTGCCGACCGCGGGGCATGCGCTGGCATTGGGCATTTCCGCTTCGGGCGTCGCGCAACTGGGGTTGCTCTATTGGGCGGTGGCGCGGGCGGGCATGCGGCTGCATTTGCCGCGGCCGCGGCTGACGCCGCGCATGCGGTTGCTGCTGCGGCGCATGGCGCCGGGGCTGGTCGGCGCCGGGGTTACGCAGCTCAACCTGACGATGGACACGTTCATCGGCAGCCTGCTGCCGGCGGGGTCTGTTTCGCTGCTGTATTATGCGGATCGGGTGAACCAGTTGCCGCTCGGCATTTTGGGCACCGCAGTGGGGACGGCGCTGTTGCCGTTGCTGAGCCGGCAGGTGAGCAGCGGCCAGGACGAGGCAGCGTTCGAAAGCCAGAATCGCGCCATCGAAATGGCGCTGGTGCTGACCTTGCCGGCGGCCGCGGCGCTCGCGATTTTGGCCGATCCGATCATGCAGGTACTGTTCGCGCGCGGCGCATTCACGCATCATGCGGCGTCGCTGAGCGCGCAGTCGCTGGCGGCCTATGCGTCGGGGTTGCCGGCGTTCGTGCTGGTGAAAGTGCTGGCGCCGAATTTTTTCGCCCGCGGCGATACGTCCACGCCGGTGAAGCTCGGCATGCTGGTGCTGGTGCTGAATTTCTGTTTGAATTTGGCATTGATGGGGCCGCTGAAACATGTCGGGCCGCCGCTTGCGACGTCGGTGGCGGCGTGGGTGAATGTTTCGATGCTGTCGGTAATGCTGGTGCGGCGGCGCTATATGCGGCCGGACCGGAAGTTGGTGGGGAGTTTGACACGCATGGTGGCGGCCGCCGCTTTAATGGCGGGCGCATTACTCGGATCGCGCATGGCATTGATTGCGCACTCCGGCCACCACGTTCCGGTCGTGGTATTGGCGACGCTCGTAACCGTTGGCCTTGGCGTCTATGCCACGTTGGCGCAGGTTCTGGGGGTGCTGGACATCAGCAAGTTTGTGGCCGGCGGCATGCGGCGGCTGAGGCGCGCATAGACGCCGGCTTCGCCCGATTGCCCGGATGCAAGCGAGAGGCATGGATATGCGGCGGAATTTGTACTGTGCCGGCCTTGCGATCTTCGCTACCTGGCTTTGCGTTGCTTTGCCGGCACGGGCAAATGCCGGCGCCGCCATGCTGCATGCCGCCGGTGGCGTGGTTATCGACCGCGGCGGCGCGCATGTAGCACTGCGTTGCGTCAATCTCAGCCCCTGGCTCATTCCCGAAGGGTATCTGATGGGCCAGGGCAGCTTTGCCGGGCTCACGACATCGCCCTCGCAAATCAAACAGCGACTTGAAACGGTCGTCGGGCCCGACAAGGCGCATGCTTTCTGGCAGAGCTGGACGCGGGCGTTCGTCGATGAAGCCGATTTCCGACGGCTCAAGGGTCAGGGATTCAATTGCGTCCGGTTGCCGTTGAACGCGCGCTACCTGACCCAGAGCCTCGGGACCGACAATGTCAGTTTCGATGCCGCGGGGATCGCTCCGGTTGACGCGGCGGTCGGCTGGGGCAGGACCTACGGTATTTACGTTTTTCTCGATCTCCACGATGCCCCCGGTGGGCAGAACCCGGTGCCGAGTGTCTCGGACGTCCCTTCCACCGATCGCGTCGCGCGACTTTGGAGCGGACCAACCGCCGCGGCGAACCAGCAGAAGACGATTGCGCTGTGGCGGGCAATCGCGGCGCGTTACGCGACCGCGGATCATGTCGGCGGTTACGACCTGCTCAACGAGCCCGAGCTTCCCGGCGCAGTGGAGCCATCCAGGCTAGCGGATTTGTATGGGTCGATTATTGCGGCCATCCGCAAGGTTGATCATGCGCACATGATCGTCATCGAGGGCAACCATTACGCGCATGATTTTTCCGCGCTTCGGTCGGTGGCCGATGCGGACGTGATGTACGAATTCCACGAATATGCGATCTTCAATCCGGGCTGGCATACACCGACCGCGGCGGCACTGGCGCCGTTTCTTGCTTTGCGCCGGGAAACGCACAGACCCTTATGGCTGGGCGAATTCGGCGAGCAGACGCTCGATTGGCAGAAGGCCATGGTCGACCTCATGAAAGCCAATGCGATCGGCTGGGCGATTTGGCCATGGAAGCGCATCGATCTCGGCAATTCCCACCCGGTGGCGGAAACGATCGCGACGCCGGCAGCATGGAACGCGATTTCCGGCTATCTGGTGGGACGATGGTTTGCCCGCAAGCCGCCGCCGGATCAGGCGGAACTGGCAATGTCGCAGATGGTGCGCGCCGTGCGAACCGAAAATTGCCGGGAAGATGGGGCTTTGATCAGGGTGTTGACGGGGGATTGAGCCAGTCAGGACTGTCTCGTAGGCTGTCATTCGAGTGAAGGAAGAAAGTATTTCTTTTTTGAAAAAAAGAAACAAAAAACTTTTGACTTTTGCTCCCGGCAATCGAGGCCAAATACGCGGAATGAATGCTATTCGTAACAGATAAGAGTTTTTTGGTTCTTTTTTCAAAAAAGAACTACTTTCTTGAAGTTTGACGTGGCGCTGGCGTCCTGCGGCCACGCATCTTGTTACAGCTGGCCAGGACATCAAGGTTCGCTCGGCTTGCCTGCCCCAACCACGCGCCAGACGGCGTTGCCGACATCGTCCGCCACCAACAGGGCGCCTTCCTTGTCCAGGGTCACGCCCACCGGGCGGCCTTGGGCTTCGCCCTTCGTAGTGAGAAAGCCGGTCAGGACGTCCACGGGCATGCCGGCGGGCTTACCGTCCTTGAAAGGAACGAAAACAACCTTGTAGCCGCTTGGGGGATTGCGGTTCCAGGAGCCGTGCTGGCCGATGAAGGCGCCTTGGCTGAAGGCATCGGGCAACGCGCCGGGATGCGAAAAGGTCAGGCCCAGCGAGGCAGTGTGGGGACCGAGCGCGTAATCCGGAACGATCGCTTTCGCAACGAGGTCTGGGCGTTGCGGGTGCACGCGGTTGTCCACGTGCTGGCCGAAATAACTGTACGGCCAGCCATAGAAGGCACCGTCCTCGACATGCGTCATGTAGTCGGGCACCAGGTCGCTGCCGAGTTCGTCACGTTCGTTGACGGCGACCCAGAGGGCGCCGGTGACCGGTTCCCAGGCCATGCCGACGGGATTGCGCAAGCCGCTCGCGAAAATGCGGTGCGCGCCGGTGGCGCGGTCGATTTCCCAGATGGCCGCCCTGCCCTGCTCCGCCGCCATGCCGTTTTCGCCGACATTGCTGTTTGAGCCGACGGACACATAAAGCTTCGTGCCATCCTTGCTGGCGACGATATTCTTGGTCCAGTGATGGTCGATTGGGCCGCCAGGCAGATCCAAGAGCTTCACGCCAGGCGTGGCGATCCTGGTGGCGCCATCGGTGTAGGGAAAGCGCAGCACGGCATCGGTGTCGGCCACGTAGAAATCGTGGCCCACCAGCACCATGCCGAAGGGCGAGAACAGGCCCGTAATAAAATCATGCTGCTCGACGCCGGTTGGGGTGGGGCGGAGCAGAATGATCTTGTTGGCGCTTTCGCCGCCGGCGCCAGCCTTGCTCATGATCAGGCCCGCGACCATGCCGCGAATGCCTTTTGAGTCGCCGCCGAAACGCGGGCTTTCGGATTCCGCCACCAGCACGTCGCCGTTCGGCAGCGCGTACAGCCAGCGCGGATGCTGCAGGTTGCGCGCGAAATTCGCCACTTGCAGGCCGGGCGCGGCGATCGGCGTGGCGCCGTTCCGCCAGCCGATCACCGGCGCCACTTTTACCGTGGGGAACAGCGTCGGCGCCGGGGCCGGCAGAATTGGCGCCGGGCCGGTGCCTTGCGCGACCGAAAGTGACGCGGTGCGGCCGGAGCAGCCATAAAGCGCGAATCCGGCAGCCGCGATGACCGCCACACCAAGACTGAACCGCATGACCCACCGCCCGTAACTCATGGCTGTGCCGCCCCATGATCGGCGGCGAGCTCGGCGAGCCCCTGCGCCCCTTCAACGAACTTGGCGTACCCGAGTTCCGAGCGCTTCCTGCGATCCGTCACCATGACCTCCGACCGGCCAATATGGGCCTATCCAACACCGGCACCAAACCCCCAGGGTTGCGTGGTGCCGCGGCGTTCATGCATGCGGGGGATTGCCATGCAAGACGACGCCCGCCTGCACGCCCCCGCTTCGGACCGCAACCGCGACCCCATCCTGGAGGTGTTGCGCGCCCATTTGCCGCCTTCCGGCATGGTGCTGGAAATCGCCAGCGGCACCGGCCAGCATGTCGCGCATTTCGCCGCGGCGCTCCCCGGCCTGCGGTGGCAACCGTCCGACCCGCGCCCCGAGCATCGCGCAAGTATCGACGCGTGGGCCAAGGATCTGCCCAACGTGCTGCCCGCGCTTGCGCTCGACGCCAGCGAAACGGACTGGCCGGTG
>DATJOH010000144.1:0-5422 GCA_035507235.1 Acetobacteraceae bacterium | reverse complement strand
ATGGATCGAATTGTCCGGCGGGATGGGGGCCGTATGCGACCGATTGCTACTATAACAGCAATGCGATCAACGTGCCGAACCAGAAGCTTGGCGAGCTTGGCGATATCGCGGTGTCGGGCGCGGCGGCGGCCGGCGGCAATGATACGGTGAAGATTTTAACGTCGAAAAAGGCCTATGCCGTGACCATGCCGGATTCGATGATCGATCTGGCGGGAAACTGGAATACCGCGGAGTATAATCTGTTCGGCGATGGCGGCGGTAGCGAGGCGACGTTCAATCCAGGAACAAAGATCCGGGTGAAAATCAAATTGCACGATGGGTCGACAAACGCCCCTACGTGCATCACCGATGGGTTCACGCTGGAATCGAACAATCTGGGGCTGAACATGTGCAAGGTGGCGGGCGGAAAAACCCCCTCGATCAGTTTCACCGAATCCAACTAGCAGGACGATTGCGATGCGTTTCGAAAATATTTGGGCGAAGCTTCGTAATGCGCGCGCGCGGCGGGGGGACTTGCTGGCGCTAGTCTGTTTGTTCCTGGCAGGCGCGGCGCAGGCAGCACCAGGGGTGAACGCGGCCCATGTCCACGCGGCGTGGCGCGCGGCGATCACCAGCGCGGCGGTGCCGGGCAAGGGCTGCTTTACGGCCGCCTATCCCAGCACAGTGTGGAAGCAGGTGGCATGCGCGAAAGCGCCTGACCGGGCGTACGAACCGGCGCATCGGCCGGCTGTGGGATTTGGTAATGATTACGCGGCTGTAGGCACCGGTTCGATATCCTCGGCGGTGGGAAGTTTTCCGGCGATTACCGGGCTTGTGAAGGAAAAAAGCGGCGGGGTTGCCAACCAATATTCGCTGCAGATGAACGTGCCGTATTTCTCGTCACCCACCTGCCAGAGTTCGCCGTACCCGCCGGGCTGCTCCGCCTGGCAGCAATTCGTGTTTTCGCAGGGCGGCGGCAAGACGGGCACATCGAGTGCCTTCATGGTGTATTGGCTCATCAATTACGGACCGTATTGTCCGTCGGGCTGGAACCAGGCGGCGCTGAATTGCTGGATCAACAGTGCAGCGGTAAATGTTCCTCGCCAGAAGCTGGCGACGGTGAGCGGGTTGCAATTGTCGGGCGCCGCAGCCTCCGGCGGCAATGACACGGTGAAGATTACGACGGCGAAGAAGGCCTACGCGGTGAGCGCGCCGGACAGCGCGCTGGATCTGGCGGGGTCGTGGACCGGCACGGAGTTCAACATTTTGGGCGACGGGGCCGGCAGCCAAGCCAATTTCAACAAGGGCACGAATATTACCGTGACTGTGCAGGTGACGGACGGGTCGACGAAGGCGCCGACCTGCAGGACAAACGATATCTTCACCTATGAGACCAATAATCTGAACCTTGGAGCGTGTCAGGCACAGGGAGGACAGGCTCCGTCCATCACGTTTACGGAATCGGATTGATATTGATTGCAGGGAAAGCAAAAGAGCTGTCCGTTTTTGAGAAAAAGAACTGCTTTGTTGACGCTTGACTTCCAATGTAGCCATGGCTACAGATCGACCCACTGAGGGAATTCGGCTACGCGCCGCATTGTGGCTCACGGGTTCGCGGCGCGGTTAGGAGCACCGATGCAACGGTCGCACGGCGTGGGGATCGCGGCGCTCGTGCTCTGGCTGGCAGGGGGTCCGGCCGGCAGGGCCGATCCGCCTGGCGCAAGCACCGCGGATTACACGCTATTCAATCCGACGCCGGATGCGGATTTGCGGGGCATGGACACGGATCGGCCGAATCACGTTGACACGCCCCATACCGTTGATGCCGGGCATATCCAGATCGAGGCCGGGCTCGCGGATTTTGTGCGCCAGTGGCAGGGTGGCGCCGGCAGCGGGACAGCGTTCGCGACCGGGCAACTGAACGCGCGCGTTGGTATCACCGACGCGGTGGAACTGAATCTGGAGCTCGATTCCTTCGATTGGCAGCGTCTGCACGACAGCGGAACGCACACGGCGACCGGGATTGGCGATTTGACCTTCGGCGGCAAGGTGAATTTCTGGGGCAATAGCGGATCGGACGATAGCTGGGCGACGGCGCTCGCCATAAAGCCGCAGGTGAAGCTGCCAACGGCCGGCAGTACGCTGGGTGACGGGCATGTGGAAGCCTATGCCGAGTTCCCGTTCCTGATGAATTTGCCGGCCGGGTTTCACCTGGGTTTGCAAACCGTTCCGGGCATTGTGCGCAATTATACCAATACGGCTTATGTGGGCGGCGTGCAGAACGCCATTTCGATCGACCGCGTTGTGGTCGCCGATGCCGATGTTTATGTGGAGTACTGGTCGCAGGTTACGACGAGGAGAGAAGCGGTAGGGCAACAGACGCTGGATGTGGGGTTTACCTATCCGCTCACAAAAAATCTCGTTCTGGATAACGGGGCGTTCTTCGGGCTGAACCATTACTCGACGTCGTTTGAATATGTCGCGGGGTTCAGTATTCGGTATTAGTGAAACCCGCCGCCCATAAAGCCCACTGCCAAGATCAGCGGATCGAGGCGTGCGGATGACACCGGTGCCATTGAACATGGGTCAGAAGAATTTGCGGATGCCGGCAAAAAACGCCCGGCGTGGGCCATATTGCGGTGCAAACACACCCACGCCGCTGCCTGACCGGATTTCGTATGCCCTGTCGGTGACATTGATTATGCTTCCCGTCAGTTCCAATGGTCCCCCAAACACATCCTGGAATCGGTGGGTTACGCCGAGGTTGAGCTGGAAATAAGGCGCGACCGCGCCGCCATTTGGAATGTTAGCGCCAGTTTGCGGGTCTGTGGCGTCTTCCCGAAGACCCGTACCGTAAATGAGGTCTGCATTGAGATGCGTACCGTAGAGATTGTACGACGCGCCCGCCGAAGCCGTGTAGAACTGACTATGGTCCGTATAAATGTAGTGATTTGCGACGTAAGCAAAATCGTCGGGCGAGAAGTTGAACTGTTGTGAAACAAGTTGGGTTGCGCGCTCTCGCCCGATCGACAGATTGCCGTATGCCGAGAGATTACCGACATCATAGCTTCCGGTAAATTCAATGCCGAGCACGTTGGCGTGGGCGTAGTTAAACACGGAGAGAATGATCGGCGCACCGAACTGACCTTCGTCAATCAGGTCGCGCGCAATTTTCCAATAGCCGTCAACGCCGAGCTTGAAACCGGGAAAGAAAACATGGTCGGCGCCGACATCGAAATAATTCGAGCGTTCCGGCAGAATTGGGCTGTCCAGCGGCGGGTTGGCGGGCGTGTACCCGCCCGGATATCCCGTGGTGCCGGCAAATTTTGAAATGGACTGGCCGGATATGTTTTCGAGCGAGGGCGGCGTGAAGTATCGCGAATAGCCGACATGAAAAGCGGTCTCGGCGTCCGGCTTCCAAACGAGGTTCACGCGAGGGCTTACCTGCTGCGCATCCGTATAGGCATTCAGGATATCATAGCGGAGGCCATAATTCAGGGTAAGACTTGGCAAGAGACGCCATTCATCTTGCAGATACGCGCTATAGGTGAGGCCGGTCTGGCCGGATCCATCGGTTATATGGACGGGGATGGTGCCTGCGCTGGAGCAATCAGCGACCAAGCACGGGAAAACGTCCGAGCTTGTGCTGGCGGTAGCGCGCTCACCGGTGACGAGAGCGCCAAAGCGCAACGTGTGGTCATCGCCAAGCCTGTAGCTGCCATCAGCCTGCAAGCCTTCGGCAAGGTCGGACCGCGTCGCATTCTGCGAGAGGCCGTAAAACATCAGGTCACCGACGTGGTCGGGCGTATAGGCCAGGCGGCTATAACGCTCAAAAGCCGAGACCTGAAAACTATAATTGTCTTCCGCCTTCAGGTAGGAGATTACACCATAATCGTTGCTTTCCGTCTGGCTTTCGTTGAGCAGGGCCGAGTTGAAATAGGTCTGACTGCCAAGAGCGAATGCGGGTGCCTGGCCGGGATTGTCCGGTATCTGGAACGCACCCTGGTAGACGCCGAACATGGCCGTGATCTTACTGGTGGAATCGATGATATCCTCGACGTATCCAAATCCGTGCCCCTGCTGCGTGTTGTCGTGCAGGGGGGTATGCGATGCGGTGGGATTCTCGATGCCTATAGCATTTTGCAGGTAGTCGCCGGCGAAGTAATAGTTCAGGTTGCCGCGCGAGCCGGCGTATTCGATGCTGGGTTCCAGCCAGTCTCGACTGCCGCCATAGACGCCGATGGAGCCGCCATTCGCGAAGGTGCCGGACTTGGTCTGAATATCGACGATGCCGGTGGTGACAAGGCCGTATTGCGCCGGCAGCGAGCCGGTGATGAGGTCGATGGAGGATGCGAAACGGGAGGTGAGACTCTGGCCGAAGAAGCTGATGCCCTCGGGCAGGATGACGCCATCGATGCGATATTGAATATTCGCGTGGTCGTTGCGCAAGTGGATCTGGCCGTATGAATCCTGAGAGACGCCCGGCGTTTGCAGCAGGGTCTGATTCAGCGGAATGTCCACGCCGCCGGGCTGGTTCTTAATCGCCTGGCTGCTCAGCGTGTACGTGGTCGCACCGATGCGCGTCTGGATCTGGCTACGAGCCTTGGCCAGCTTTCTGGCGGTCACCACGATTTCTTCGGTCGCCGCGGCGGCCGCGTTCGGCGCCGGATTGGCTGGCGCGGCGTTGGCGGGAGAGACCGGCTGGGCCGCACACAGGGTGCTGCAAGCAAAGGGCAGGCTGGTCAAAGCGCTGGTCAGGAGCAGCTTGCGGAGGTGAGCCATGGAACTTTGATCAATCCCTTGTGCGAGAGCGTGCGCGCTATGGCGCGTGAGCTATGTTATAACGTAGCGATCCTTTTTTCGGGACGTCAAGCCACCATGAGGAGGGCCATGACGAGGAGAGCGGGCAGAGCGAGGGCGCGATTGGTCGCGGCGGCATGGGTGGCGGGATGGGTCGCGGGGGGCCAGGCGCCTGCGGTGATTTTTACCGAGGGGGATTAGGTTGAGGGCGTCGCCGGCTGATCGGCGCCGCGCGACGCGGACAGCGGGCCAACAGAAAAAAGTCTTTTGGTTCTTTTCTTCAGAAAAGAACAAAAACACGCGTAGCGTTCCCGCAATGACCTGGCATTGCAGGGCGGATCTTATGGGTTGTATCTCGTTCTGATATCACACAGAACGCAAAATGTCAGTCGGGGGCGGGAGGTTTGGCGGCGAGGGGCGCGAAGACGGGATCGCGGGCCAGCAAGCGGCGCTGGGCGCGATTGAAGTGGATGCCGGCGGCGGCGCAGGCGCGCGAGACGAGGCGTGGGGTGTCGATCGGGTGATCGGGCGCCTGATCGGGCGGCTGATCGGGCTGCTGATCGGGCGCGGCCGGGGTGGATTCGGGTTGTTCCGTGTCCTGGCGATGAAGTTCTTCATCGTGCGGGTGATTGCGGGTGACGGT
>DATJOH010000143.1:0-2293 GCA_035507235.1 Acetobacteraceae bacterium | reverse complement strand
TCCGAGGCCTCAAGCCCCAGCGGGGTGCAGAGGCGGAGCCCCTGGCCGCCGAAGGCAATGTGCGATGCGTCAACTCTTTTCGGGATCGGTATGAGGCGGATCAAGAAGCAGGCCAGCATTAAAAATGCACGGCGCGGCCTTGTCCGGCCGCGCAACGCTGTTAGCCTCAAATCGTCATTTTCGTGCCATCAAATTTTGTAAACGTCCAGCGCGGGTGATGTTCGTTGTAAAGCAGCTTTTCGTCGCGAAGCACGCGAATCGCCACCTCCTCGCCCAACAGCACGGAACGGTCATAGTCGGAACGCCAATGCACGCCGGCATGGTTGCGTCCAAGCGCAATGTTGGCGGCGACTTTATTCGCCTCGCCGCGCACCGTCAGCTTGCCGGGACCCGTGTACGGCACCAGTTTGGTTCCATCGTCGCTCGGCATCATCGGGTTGGGGATGACGAAATCCTCATCCAGGATGGCCTTCAGCATGGTGGCGCAGGCGCCGGCGACCGTGCCGTGTCCTTGGCCGTAGGATGGATGCCAGGGGCTGCCTTCCGGAAAAGCCATGGGCAGCAGCGCGCCGCCGTGCAACGATTGCACGTGTTTCACGGCGTCAGAATTTAATACATCGGCGTGCAGCGGGTAGCTGAAATATAGCGGGTCGCTGGCGGCGAGCAGGGTCTTGTAAACGAGCCCGCCATAGGCTTCCGGCCGTAACACGCGGTGAACATACCATTTCTGATACCAGATGGTTTTCAATGCTGGGCCCGCCACCGCCGAAATCGCGGTTTTGGCATAGGGCGTGCCGAACGTTCCGAATCCTTGCTGGGTTTTGCCGGCCGCTGTGCCATTGTATGGATTGCCGGCGTTGAAGCCGCAGCCGGCATCGAGTGCCACCAGGCAGGCGTTGAAATAGGCCTCGAATAGAACATCGACATGCACATAGGCGGCAAGGCCGCGACCGTCGCGCAGGTAGCGATGCGTAGGGTCCGGCATGTTGGGGCCGAAAGGGGCGCTGGTGAGCTTGCCGGCATTCGTTGCTTGTCCGTTTTGTACCGCGAGCCAGGAGGCGAAATCAGTCATGTAATCCGCGCCACCTTTGCCGGGTGGCAAGTAGGTTTGAAACGTCTGGTCGATATCGATGGCGCCGAACTGAAACGGCAGCAGCAGAAACTGTGACACGTATGGCCCCAGCAGGTCCTCCGGCGTGAAGCCGCGGAACAGGGTTGCCGCGTTCACCTTGCCGCCCTGTTTAGGTCCGCGGAAGTCGGAAAGCTTGTTCAAATCAGCAATGGCGGCTTGCGCGAGCGGATGCGAGTCATATTGGCTGAACGGCACGTCGCGCAGCAGCGCCATCCAGTAATCCTCAACCATCTCGCCGGCACGCTCGGCGCTGGCAAGTGCCGGTGCGGGCGGCAGGGCGAAGGATTGCGGATCGCCGCCAACCAGAGTGAAGGCGAGGCCGGCCTGCGGATCGACCAGCGGAACGTCGCCGCCAAGCTTGATCGCATCGAAATCGGATGGCGCACCGGAGTTCAGGGCATCGAGCATGCTATCGTACGAAGCGGCAACGACGTCGCCGCGTGCATCATGCTTTAAGCCCTTGGAATAATTGCCCCATCGTTGCGGGTAGAGGGTCTCGTCGTCATTCGGATGCTGCACGACCACGCGGCGTTCCGCGATGGCGGTGTCGATCCGGATCTTTTCCGCCTCATCGGCGCGGGCAGCGCCGCTCGAATTCAACATTGCGTTCTCCTTCGGGATCGTGGCTAGGCCCCGCCGGCGAAACGCGCGTTTGTTGCATAGGCGATTAGCACGGCAGGCAAGCAAGGCGGAGTGTGGCATTAAATTGGATTTATGTCTTGAACGTCTTATGAAAATTTCTGAATGCGGACGATTTCGGCGTTAGTCGGCCGGCGTTCGAGCGCGATCTGTGCCGCTGCCGCTCTTTGGTGCACGGCTGTCAACTCGCTAGAAAAAGCGCCGTTTTGCCGCTCCACCGAAGTCCCCCCGGGCGCGTGCGAAGGACTCAAGCTGCGGCTCGGAGCGGCGCGCAGCGAAGCGACTAGACTAAAGTTCTTTGCTTCCTGCGTTCAAAAAATGAGTTCCTTTCCTATTTCGTCCCCGGCGCGCCGCATGCCGCCGTCTGCGTCGACCCAAAGCAGACATGGACCTCGCCGAGGGCTGCGAGGGCGGCGTCACGTGCGTCGGGCGACACGGCCAGATCCGCCGAATGCGCGGCGGGCGGCAGCCGCCATGTGCGCTGGGCCTGAAAGTAAGCGTTGTCGGTCTTGATCGTTTTAA
>DATJOH010000142.1:0-6434 GCA_035507235.1 Acetobacteraceae bacterium | reverse complement strand
GACGGCATCCCGCGCATTGATCAGCAGGTTCATGAGCGTCACTTCGAGCTGATTGCGGTCGGCCAGCACCTGCCATTGCGCCGGATTCGGCGCCGGGAATTCCAGCCGCACCTGTTCGCCGGCGGTGCGCAGCAGCAGGTCGCGTATGCCGTCCACGACGTCCGCGGGCACCAGCGGCTCGGGCGAAAGACGCTGACGGCGCGAAAAGGATAGCAATTGGCTGGTCAGCCGCGCCGCGCGCTGCGCGCCTTCCAAGGCGTTGCTGGTGAGGCGCTGGCCACGCTGATCGAGCGTTGACTGGCGCGACAACATTTCCAGCGAGCCCATGATGGTGGTCAGCAAATTATTGAAATCATGGGCGATGCCACCCGTGAGCTGGCCGACAGCCTCCATTTTCTGCGATTGGCGAAGCCGCTCCTCGCTGGCGCGCAGGGCCGCTTCCGCGCGCTTGCGGGGCGTTACGTCGTTGAGGGCGACCAGGATGCGCTCCAGCCGGCCGACATCATCGTGTTCCAGCTCGTAGGTTGCCTCCACGTCCCGCACTTCGCCATTGGCATGGCGTATCCGGCGCTCGGTGGTACGTGCGCCGGCATTGGCGCGCAGCATTTCCAGTTGGTCATCGTACACCACGCCTTCCGCCGGGACGTAGAAGTCGCGAATACGCTGGCCGATCACTTCCTGGCGGCTGTAGCCGAACAGTTCGAGCCAACGGTCACTCACTTCCAGCAGCACGCCATTGCGATCCGTGGCATGCAGCGCCGCCGGCGTGCGGGCGTAGAGACGGCGCAGGCGCTGCCGGCTTTCATTGAGGCGAAGCGCCGCCATGTCGCGCTGTGCCACCTCGTCGGCGAGGCGGGAATTGAGCAGACGCAGCTCCTCGCGAGAGGGCATGGCAAGCGCCTGCGGCAGCAGCGGCCAGGCGACAACGGCGGTGGTAACCGACAGCACGGCGGTCACCGCCTTGGTGGCGCCGGACGTCCAATAGACCGGCACCCAAAGCGTGACGACGTCCAGCAAATGAGTACCGGCGCAGGCGAGCACGAAGCCGGCGGCGAGCAGGAACACCGGGCGGAACACCATGTCGTGCCGCCGCGCGAGAACGATCAGCAAAATGGCGGAGATCGTGACGTAGGCGAGCGCCGTCAGCGCATCGGAGATCGCGTTCAGCCACAGCAAGCCAGGCTGCCACGCAAGGCAAAAGCCGTGCGGCGTGAACTCTGACAAGTTCATGCGGGCCCCCCTCACATCCCTGATTGCCCGTCCCGATGCCCCAAATCGGATGAGCAGTACCGCCGCCGGCTCCGGTTCGGCGCGGTCGGCTATTCTTTGCGCCGTGATCCGCGTCGCGTCCCACCACAGCAGCGCGATTACGATCAACTTTGCATGAGCGCTTAGATTACGTACCCGCAATTCACGCCTTATCGGCAGGAATTGCCCTCGGCGCGCTCGTGGCGCACATTCCGCGCCGAATAGCGAGGCTTGCGAATGATACAAAACGTGTCAGTGGGCGCGGCATGGGCGGCGCTTACCGGGGATCCCGATGCGCAGCTGGTGGATTGCCGCACCGATGCGGAATGGCAATATGTCGGCATTCCCGATTTGCGCCCCGCGGGCAAGCAGGCGGTACTTGTAAGCTGGCAGTATTTTCCAAGCGGAAATGTGAATCCGGCGTTCGTCGCCGAATTGCGCGACGCGGGACTGGAGCCGCGGCATCGCATCTATTTCTTATGTCGAAGCGGCGTGCGCAGCTACGAGGCGGCGCGCGCGGCGCGCGCGGAAGGATATGCGGAGGTTTTTAACATTTCGGATGGGTTTGAAGGTCCGCATGACGTGCATGGGCATCGCGGATTGGTGGCGGGGTGGAAGGCGGCTGGGTTGCCGTGGCGGCAGTAGTTTAAGAAAGAAAGCTTTTCTTTTTTGAAAAAAAGAAACAAAAAACTTTTGTCTGTTGCGTCCAGCCGCGTGATCTAACCTGGGCGCGTTGGCGCCGTCCAAATAGATAAAAGTTTTTTGGTTCTTTTTTTCAAAAAAGAACACTTCCTTCCTTTCCCAGGACAGGCTTCACTCATCGTACAGCACCTGCAACACCGCGACGTAAGGCGTCGTCGGATCGGCGATATGGCTGCTCCCATCGAGGGGGATATGGTGCAGGGTAACAGCGTCATCGACGTTGCCGCCGATCACCGCAAGCTCGCCCGCGGCCACGCCGACAACGATATCGCAGTGGCTCGTGAACGGCGACGATGTCGGCAAATCGGCGAAGCTCATCGTGCGCGCGGCGCCGCGGGCGTGGCAGACGAGATCGCCGAGCGCCGGCGGGTACGTAGCGGGCGGTTCGGCGCGGAGAATCGGGCTGCTGCCCGACGCGGCGGCGTTGATGTAGGTACTGTGGCTGGCGCTGTACGGAAAGCGTGAGGCAGCGCCGGCCAGGCGCATGACGTACGATATAAAGGCGGCGGACCAGGGCGTGTCGGTATCGTCCGCCACTTCGGTGCCGCGCGGGCTATGGATGCCGGTGGCGGCGGCGATGTCCTGGTTGGGCGGCACGCCGCCCCACCAATATTCGCCGACGCGCTGCCAGAGCCCTTCCTCGCGCTCCGGCCGGTCGGCTTGCGGCAGCGGCGGCCTGGAGCCAGGCGGGTCATCGTCGATCGGGCTGCCGAACAGGCGCCACTCGCGCAGCGCGATGGCGACGGCGGCGGCGCGTCGGAACGGCTCCCAACCGGCATCGGCGAAGGGCGGCACGTGCGGATCATCGACGACCGGACCGCGCAGGTAAGGGCCGGGTGCCAGGCGCGGCGTGGCGGCGCAGCCGGCCAGCAGCAGCGCGGCGACGAACGCGGTCAGGTGGCGCAATGGATCTTGCGGGTCTTGGGGTCGTAGCCGGTGAGGCCCGGCACGCCGTAGCCGGGCACCACCAGATTTTCCAGGTCTTCGGCGCCGGGGGTGGCGCCGAGCCAGGAGGCGGAGAGGCGGGCGACGGTGCCATCGCTCTTGAGGCAGACCAGTGCGTCCTCGATTTCGTCGCGCAGATCGACGTTCTCCTCGGCGACCGCAATGGTGAGCTGGGTGCGGGTTTCCGGCAGGGTGAGCGCGCCGGAAAGTGCCGGGCCGCCGTGCGGCGGCCGGGTGACGGCGCCAAGCAGGGCGGCGCTGTCCGTGAGGCTGACATCGGCAAGACCGGTGCGGACGGAGTCGAAGACGGCGGACAAAGTTGGCTGGGTGGCGGCGATGAAGCCGTAGCGCGCGGCATTGCGATCCGCCCATTCGGCATATTCGGTGCCGTCCTGCACGGCGAGGCGTTTGCCGCGCAGGTCCGAAAGCGCATCGAGATGAGCGCCGGCACGGGTGCCGAACTGGTCCTCCGACCAGAGATAGCCCTCGGTGAAGAGCATTGCCGCGGACCGCTCCGGAGTCGCGGCGATCGGCCCGGGCAGGACATCCACCTCGCCGCCTGCCAGCTCTGCCTGCAACGCCGGCAGGGCGGCCTCGGTGAAGACGACGCCGCGCTTCATGCGCGCTGCGATGGCGCGGAACAGCTCGACGGAGAATCCGGTCACCTGCCCGGTCTTGTCGCGCACCACGAAGGGTGGCGCCGCGGGCACGACGCCGGCCCGAAGCGGCGGCTCCGCCGCAGTACTTAAAGGCGGCTCCGCCATAGTACTTAACGGCGGCTCCGCCGCGGGCGCGGAGACACTAACAAGCAGCAGGGAGGCCAGGACGAGGCGTTTCATCTATCGCGAGGCGGCGGTTGCGCAGACTGTAGCAGCCTTGCGGCCCGGGCGATAATCCGCGCGGCGGCAAGCCGCTTGTGGCGCGCTGCCCACTGCGCTAACTCCGCCGTTCCGCGCCGGCGGGCGTGGTGGAACCGGTAGACACGCCAGATTTAGGTTCTGGTGGCGCAAGCCGTGGGGGTTCAAGTCCCTCCGCCCGCACCAGCCGGCCTTTCCGCAACCCCTTGTTACCCCTTCAGGATTGAGTGCCGCCATGCAGGTCACCGAAACGCTCTCGGACGGGCTTCGCCGCAGCTACGCCGTGCGCGTGCCCGCCGACGAGATTGCGCAAAACGCCAAGGCGCGGCTTGCGGAAATCAGCAAGAATTTGCGCCTTCCCGGATTCCGCCCCGGCAAGGTGCCGGCGAATTTGGTGCGGCAACGCTACGGCACCTCCGTGATGGCGGATGTGCTGCAGGAAGCGGTGAACGGCGCGGCCGACCGGCTGATTTCCGATCGGCAATTGCGGCCGGCCGGGCAGCCGCGGGTCTCGCTGGAAAGCCAGCCGAAGCTGGACGCGGCGCCCGAGGATCTCGATCTGAAGGTGGAGCTGGAGCTGCTGCCGGACATCACCCTGCCGGATCTTTCGACGCTCAGCCTGACGCGTCTGAAGTCCGAGCCTAGCGAGGAGACGGTGCAGCGGTCGCTCGACAGCATCGCCGCCCAGAACCGGACTTTTGAGGACATCGAACCGGCGCGACCGGCCGAGAAGGGCGATTTCCTGGTCGCCGATTTCACCGGCACGATTGACGGGATTGCGTTCCCCGGCGGCAGCGGCACGGAGCAGATGCTGGAAGTGGGGGGCGCCGGCTTCGTGCCGGGGTTTGCCGAGCAGCTTGAGGGCATCACGCCCGGCGAGACGCGCACGATCGAGGTAACGTTTCCGGCCGATTATCCTGGCGCCGAAGTGGCCGGCAAGGCGGCACAGTTCGAAATCGTCGCGAAGGGCCTGAAGCGGGCAATTGTCCCGGCGCAGGATGATGCGCTGGCGAGCAAGATCGGCTTTGAGAGCTTTGACAAGCTGCGCGAGGCGGTCGTCGCCCAGATCCAGGGCGAGTACGACCAGCTCTCCCGGCTGCGCATCAAGCGCGAATTGCTGGACAAGCTTGCGGAGGACGCCAATTTTCCTTCGCCACAAAACCTGCTGGACGCCGAATTCGCCGCCATCTGGCAGCGTGTGGAAGCCGATTTGCAGGCCGGCCGGATCGACGATGAGGACAAGGGCAAGGACGAAGCGACGCTGAAGGAAGAGTACCGGGCGATCGCGGATCGCCGGGTGCGGCTGGGGCTGCTGCTGGCGGAAATCGGCCGCGCCAACAATGTGGTGGTCAGCCAATCCGAGATGAACGCGGCGCTGCGGAGCGAGCTGTCGCGCTACCCGGGGCAGGAACAGCAGGTTCTCACCTTCTTCCAGAAGAACCCTGGCGCGGTCGAACAGCTGCGCGGGCCGATCTTCGAGGACAAGGTGGTGGATCTGATACTCGGTCAGGCGACGGTGACGGAGTCGATGGTGTCGCCCGAGGAACTGGCGATCGCGCCCGACCTCGACTCGGCGGCAAAACCGGCCGTTACCCTGGAGGATGCGCCGGCCGCGGAAGCGGCGCCCGTCGATGATGGGGCGAACGCGGCGGAGGCGACGGACGCCGCCTGAAGCGGCCAACTGGACGCGGCGCGGCATTCACACAATCTGTAGGATGAGGGCGGCAGGATGGGCGGCGCGACACGCGCCGCCCGGCCGCGGGAAGGAGCACCTATGAGGGATCGCGATCCCGTCGAGACGTACAGCCAGGCGCTGGTGCCGATGGTGGTGGAGCAATCCGCCCGCGGCGAGCGTGCCTACGACATCTATTCGCGGTTGCTGAAGGAACGCATCGTGTTCCTGACCGGCCCGGTATTCGATCAGATGAGCGCGCTGATCTGCGCGCAGTTGCTGTTCCTGGAAAGCGAAAGCCCCAGCCGGGACATCGCCTTCTATATCAACAGTCCGGGCGGCGTGGTGAGTGCCGGGCTCGCGATTTACGACACGATGCAATTCATCCGCAGTCCGGTTTCCACCGTCTGCATCGGCCAGGCCGCCAGCATGGGCAGCCTGCTGCTCGCCGCCGGCGCCAAGGGCAAGCGCTACGCGCTGCCGAACGCGCGGGTGATGGTACACCAGCCGAGCGGCGGCGCCCAGGGCCAGGCCGCCGACATCGAAATCCAGGCCCGCGAAATCCTGACGCTGCGGCGGCGGCTGAACGAAATCTATCACCGCCATACCGGGCAGCCCATCGAGGCGATTGAGGCAAAGCTCGAACGGGATACCTATATGTCCGCCGAAGAGGCCCGGGAGTTCGGGATCGTGGATGAAGTGGTGGAGAACCGGCCGGTGCCGCTGACCGAGGAAAAGCCTTGAATCAGGAGTCAGTTCTCAGCTTTCGTTCGTCAGAAGGTCCACTGCCGATCACGATGGCCTCTGGCGACTGAAAGCTGAGAACTGACGGCTGACACTGTGTCGCGTCCGCCGCGCCGCGCGTGGCTGCCTTGTGGTTTGGGAAAGGCGGGGCGTAGTATTCTTCTCTGGTCCCGTGGCCTTTGCCCCGGGCGGGAGTCCGTATGAGCAAGTCGGCTGATTCGAAGAACACCCTTTACTGCTCGTTCTGCGGCAAGTCGCAGCACGAG
>DATJOH010000141.1:0-14200 GCA_035507235.1 Acetobacteraceae bacterium | reverse complement strand
CGAGAAGTTCTTCAAGAAATCCCAGAACAAGTCGCGGCCCTTGCTTTCGCCGGAGGCCCAGAAATCGCCGGGCTCCCAGAAGCGTTTGAAAAGGACGGCGGTAAGTGCACAGTAGCCAGCCAGGACGAAGGCGGCGAGACGGTCGGCAATACCGCTTACGATGCAGAGAGGCATTACAAGTTCGATAAATAGGCCAATGTAGATTAGCGCGACCGCAATTGCGTTCGAACTGAAAACCTGTTTCGCCTGTTTGACAGCGCCGCTGAAGTTCAGAATCTTGTCGAGCGCGCTGGCCGGGAAGAACAGCACCACCAGGCCGTAGCGCACCAGCACAATTATGATGTGCGCGCCGATCATGCGGAATGACACCAAGGAAGCAGTTCTTTTTTGAAAAAAAGAACCAAAAAACTTTCATTTGTTTGCTTGACGCGGCCAGCGCGATCGGTGCGCATCCCCAAAAGCAAACGTTTTTTGGTTCTTTTTTTCAAAAAAGAACACCTTCCTGTCTTCCTTCTCATAACTCCCCCCGGCGGGCCAGGATGCCGATCCGCGACGCCGTTCGCATGGCAATTGTCTGTATGGTCAATGACGGATTGACGCCGCCCACGGTGGGAAACACCGATCCGTCACAGACCCACAAATTGGGAATGTCCCAGCTTCGGCAATCGGCATTTACCACGCTGCGCGCCGGATCGGCGCCCATGCGCGCGGTGCCGCCGAGGTGATTGGTGTCGTCTTCCTGGCGGAACATGTCGGTGGCGCCGATCGCCTCGATCGAGCGGCCCATCTGCACCAGTGCGTGCTGGATCAGCGCCTTGTCATTCTCGCCCCAGGTGTAGGTAATGCGGGCAACGCGCAGGCCGTACTGGTCGAGGTCGTTGGACAGGGTCACCCGGTTGGCCTCGTCCGGCAGCATTTCGCCCACCATCTTGACGCCAATCATGTGGTTGTAGTGCAGCATGGCGTCGCGCAGCGCCTCGCCCCACAGGCCGCGGGACCCGGTCTGCACCGCGGCCCATTCGATCGGCAGCGGCCCTTGTCCCATCCAGCAATAGCCGCCGAAGAAATCCTTGTTGTCGTCGTAGTTCCAATGCTCGGTAATGGCGAGCGAGGGTGGCCCCTTGTTCCAGCGAACCTCCTCCTCCATGCGCCCCCACACAGCCTGGTTCGATTGCGTCATCAGATTTTTGCCGACCAGACCGGAGCTGTTGGCCAGTCCGTCGGGGTAACGTTGGTTGGCCGAATTGAGCAGTAGGCGCGGCGTCTCCACCGCGTAGCCCGCCACCACGACGTTACGCGCGCGCTGGAAACGCCACGCATCTTCGCGCTGATAATGCACCCCCGAGGCGCGTCCATCGGGGCCGGTTTCGATGCGGCCGACCATGGCGAGGTCCCGCACCTCCGCGCCGGCGGCAAGGGCGCGCGGAATCCACACCGTCAGCGCCGAGCGCTTGGCGTTGGTTGAGCAGCCGAAACGGCAAAACCCGCGATACATGCAGGGCGACGACTTGCCGTGCGGTGCGGAGAGGGTAGCGAGCGGCGTCTCGGTCCAGCCAATGCCGATCGCCTCGCAGCCGCGGGCGAGCAGCCGGGCGGCACTGTTCAGTTCGTGCGCGCGGTAGGGGTAGCGCGGCCGCTTCGGGCCCCAGGGATAGGTGATCGGCCCGGCGATGCCGATCTGCTGCTCGGCCTCGCCGTACCAGTGCCACATTTCCTGCCACGGAATTGGCCAGTCCGCGCCGTAGCCGAGCGTGCTGCGCGAGGTGAACCATTCGGGTCGGAAGCGCAGCGACACCATGGCATAGTGCACGGTTGAACCGCCGACCGCCTTGCCGCTGTTCTTGCCGCCCATGCGGATCGGGTTGGCGCCGTCGGTGACGCGCTTGTCGGTCCAATAAAGCTTGTTTTGCTCGGCCTCGTCGGAGGCGAAGTCCTCCAACGGGCGAAAATACGGTCCGGCGTCGAACGCCACGACTGAGAAACCCTGCTCTGCCAGTAGCGCCGCCAGGGTGCCACCACCGGCGCCGGTGCCGACGATGGCGAAATCCACTTCATCCTGTTCGCGATACGCGCGCATTGGCACCCAGCCGCCAGTGGCAAACACGTCCGGCGCCCGGCCATGGCTGGCACGCGGCGCCTCGAACGGGTCAGACGACATGGCGGTTATCCCGCAGCGCACGCGCTTCGCTCCCGGGCTTCGCCTCGGCCGCTTCCCAAGGATCGCGCCGGCCAAGCGCCATGCGCATGTAACCGCGCGGGCTGGCGGGGCCGCCAAACCCCATTTCGGACCAGGCGGTGGGATGGCTGTAATAAAGGCCTGGAATGTCCGTCAGGATGCGTTGGGCGAAGAAATTCTGAGCGCCCATTCCGTTCCAGTACGGACCGGATAGTTCGCCCCGCTGCATCATGCCGAGCAGCGCGTCCTGCTCGGCGGTATCCAGCGCGGCAAAGACGCGGCCCTGCTGGGCAGCGCTCTCCGCGTCGATGGCGGCAAGCCCCTGGCGCCATGCCTCTCGCATGTAGGGCATATCGCCCTCGCGGAAGCCGTCGCCCACGTTGGCCAGCAGCTTGGCATCGAGCAGCGCGGCGAGCGGCACCGGTGGACGGTCCGCCGGCTGCGGAATGATCCGCTGGCATACCGCGTCGGCAGTCGTCCACTCGGAAGGCGTAAAGAAGCGCGGCTCGCGTGGCACCGCCAGGCGATGATCGATGACCTTTCGCGTGATTGCGTTCCACGACGGTGTGTGGCGCTTGGCCAGCACGTCGTATCCGGGGTAGCGCGGTGCCGACGGATCAGTCATCCGGATGGTCTTCCAACAGGCCGAGCGCGGCGAGGCCGGCCAGCGCCAGCCCGCTGAATGAGGGTGGCGCCGGCAGCGGTGGCCCGTTGAAGGCGTTTTGCCGCCAGTTGCGCCAACCACCCATGCTGCGGGACACGCCGTAGGCGTGGAATGCCACGCCGCCGAAACCCATCAGCGCCGTCGCGCGCAACCACCAGCGGGTGAGGCGGCGTCTCACTCGCGATTTGCCGGTCGCCGCATTCGCGAGAAGGGCGGCCGCGACTAGCGGCAGTGATACCGGCAGCACCATGAAAGGATTGTGGTAGGCACCGCGGAAATGCAGCAACCCGGCCTCGCTCACAGTGCCCAGCAGCGATGCGCTGGTCAGCGCCGCGACCGCGCGGCCGGCGGAAAAGCCGCACACGATCGGCGACGATCCAGGGCGGTTCGCGCGCACCCGTTCGGACAGAAACCCCATCAGGCCGGACAGCGACAGCGCCGCCGGGGCGCCGATCGGCGCTGCATAGAACAGGTTCTGCCAGCACAAGCCGCCGGGCTTCTTCGTAATGTTATAAAGATGGAAGCCGGTGCCGATCAGCCCGGTCAGTCCGGCGGCCGCGTAAACCAGGTCCCTGCCGCGATGTGCGCCCGTCCGCCGGTCGGTATGGCCGTGCACGCTGACCGCGAGCGACAGCGCGGCGGTGACGATCGGGGTCCACATCGCCCGATTGTGGAACTCGCCACGGTAATGCTCCATGGCGCTGTCGGTCAGCACAGACGTGGCGATCATTCCGGCTGCCCGATTAAGTCGCCGCGCGGCGCGCACTGTCGCGATGTCGCCGGGCACCGGCATTGCGGCCGGCGTTGCCCGCACCGCCGGGCGGGCGGCGGCCCGCGCTGGCGGACTGTGGTGGATTGGCGGGAGCGCGGGGCTCGGCCGGTACCGTGCAACGGTTTGCAAGTTAATAACCTCCTCGCCGCCGTCAGCCCTTGTGCGGCAGAATGCCGGCGAGCACCTGTTTGGCGGAGTCCTTCAGCACGCTGCCAAGCTCCGGTTCGTCGCCCATCATCGTCATAAAGTTCTTCGCGTCCTTGAGGGTGATGTGCGGCGGCAATGGCGGAACGTTCGGGTCGGTGTACATTTCCAGGATCACCGGACGATCGGCGGAAAGCGCTTCCTGCCATGCGGCCCCGATCTTTTCCGCGTCATTGCAGAAGATGCCCTTAAGCCCGAGCAACTCGGCGTATTTGTGATAGGGAAAGTCCGGTATCGCCTGAGTGCTCTCGGTTTTGCCGTCACCAAGCTGAACCCGCTCCTCCCAGGTCACCTGGTTAAGATCGCGGTTGTTCAGCACCATGATGACGAAATGCGGGTTGGACCATCCGCGCCAATATTTTGATACCGTGATCATAACGTTGAGCCCGTTCATTTGCATCGCGCCGTCGCCGATGAAACCGATCACCGTTCGCTCCGGGAACGCCATCTTGGCGGCCAAGGCGTAGGGCGTCGCCGCGCCCAGCGACGCGAGGCCGCCGGAGAGCGAACATTTCATGCCGCGGCGGATCCTGATATCGCGAGCATACCAGTTCGCTGTCGAACCAGAGTCGGCGGTCAGGATGCATTTTTCCGGGAGCAGCTTTGATACTTCCCAAAAGACCCGCTGCGGGTTGATCGGCTCCGCCGCGACCATCGCGCGCTCCTCCAGGGTCTTCCACCAAGCCGCGACGCCATCCTCCACGGCGGTGCGCCAGCCAACCTCAGTGTTTTGCTTAAGCAACGGCAGCAGGGCGCGCAACGTTGTTGCGCTGTCGCCGATCAGATTATATTCCATCGGGTAGCGCAGGCTCAGGTTGGCGCCGTCGATGTCGATTTGCACGCCGCGCGCCGAGCCGGGCTTCGGCAGGAATTCGCTGTAGGGGAATGAAGATCCGACCATCAGCAGGGTGTCGCAATTCTGCATCAAATCCCAGGACGGCTTGGTGCCGAGCAGTCCGAGCGAGCCGGTTACATAGGGCAGCACGTCCGGCACCGCGGCCTTGCCGAGCAGCGACTTGGCGACACCGGCGCCGAGGCGTTCGGCCACCGCGATGACCTCGTCGGTCGCCGAGAGGCAGCCGGCGCCCACCAGCATGGCGACCTTCCTGCCTGCGTTGAGGATGTCCGCGGCGCGCTGCAGCGCCGCCTGGTCCGGCAGGTTCGACGTACCGGGATAGCCCACGCCGGTATGGGTGGCGCCGTGCGCCATCGGCAGATCGTGGTAGGTGAGTTCCTGCAGGTCGTTCGGTATGATGACGCAGGTCACCGCGCGCTTGGCCTGCGCGATCCGCACCGCGCGGTCGATCAGCGTGCGCACCTGGCCCGGCAGCGTCGCCGTCATGACGTATTCGCTGACGTCGCCGAACAGGGTCTGCAAGTCGACTTCCTGCTGGTAATTCGACCCGAGCGCGGAGCGGGCCTGCTGACCGACGATCGCAACCACAGGAACGTGGTCGGCCTTCGCGTCGTATAATCCTGTCAGCAGGTGGATGGCGCCGGGGCCGGACGTTGCGTAGCAAAGCCCTGGCTGACCAGTGAATTTGGCGTGTGCGGACGCCATGAATGCAGCCATTTCCTCGTGGCGCACTTGCACATACTGCATGAAGTCGCGGGCTTTCTCGAGCGCGACATCAAGGCCGCCGACGCCGTCCCCAGGATAGCCATATACCCGCGAAAGTCCCCACTCGGACAAACGATGCCATACGAACTCCGCAACGTTCTGCGACATGGATGTTCCCCGGTGAGAGTGACAAACGCCAATCTCGCAACGCCGCGGAAGCAGAAAGGATCACGGGAGATGAATGAATTGCCGGAAACTTCCGGGCGTCTCGTCTTGCACCGGCCCTCCATCACCGGAGAAAGCCCGGTCTGGTGCGAGCGCGCGGCGAGGCTCTATTGGGTAGACGTGCAGCAACCCGCGCTGCATCGATTCGATCCGCAAACGGGCCTTGACGAGAGCTGGACCATGCCCGCGTGGATCGGCTGCTTCGCCCTCGGTGGCGGCGCGGCTGACGGGTCCATCCTCGTGGCCCTGCGCACCGGCGCCTACCGGTTCGACCTGAGCAATGGCGCGCTCTCCCTGGTGGCACCAGCGCCCTATGACCCGCGCCGGTTTTTCCTCAACGATGGCAAATGCGATCGTCAGGGGCGGTTCTGGGTGGGGCCGATGCGTCACGCGCTGTTGCCGCTGGTTGGCGATCCTGGTCCGCAAGAGAGCCCGCTATGGCGCCTTGAAGGGGACCGTCTCGTGCCGCAGGGCAAGGCGGCGGCGCTATCGAACGGGTTGGCCTGGAGCCCGGACGGTCGCATCATGTACCACAGCCATACGATGACCGGCGAAATCAACGCCTGGGATTACGATCCCGCGAGCGGGGCGATGTCGCGCGGCCGGCTGTTTGCCAAGGTGGAGGGCGCGCCGGGGCCAGATGGGGCAGAGGTCGATCGCGACGGCTTTTATTGGTCGGCGATCAATGGCCAGGGCCGCATCCTGCGCTTCGACCCCGACGGCCGCGTCGAGCGCGAAATCCGCGTGCCGTTTAAATATCCGACCATGGTGACGTTCGGCGGGGCCGATCTTCGGACCGTGTTCGTGACCTCCGGGCGGTGGGCCATTGCGGACAAGGACGCGGCCGATCATCCGTTCGATGGCGGCATTTTCGCGTTTGCGGCGCCGGTGCCGGGATTGCCGGCGTCGCGGTGGACCGGCTGAAGAAGAAAGGACTTCTTTTCTGAAGAAAAGAAGCAAAAGACTTTCTCCATGCGGGCTGACGTGGCCGGAACGATCGGCGCGTTGCGCAACGAGCAAAGTTTTTTGGTTCTTTTTTTCAAAAAAGAACTGCTTCCTTTCTTATCCTATCCTATATCATCCGCGTCCGCAGATTGAACAGCAGCACCAACGTGCCACCCACCATCAACGCAATGATCAGGCTCGAGAACAGAATGAGCTGCAAGTCCGCGCGCGCCGAGCGCTTGAGATCGATGTGCAGGAAGCAGCGGAAATGCACCATCATCTGCACCAGGCCGAGGCCAAGCACGGTGTAAAAAGCGTGCCCCCCACCGAGCAGGCGCAGATAGACGAGGCCAAAGGCGGCGCCGGTAAGCGGCAGGGCCAGCGCGTAGCCGACGACGTAGGTGAGCGTCTCGCGGCGCTGCAGCCGCGGCGAGGTCAATGGATCAGCCCCTGAAGGTAGACCACGGAGAAAATCGCGATCCAGACAATGTCGAGGAAATGCCAGAACAGGCTCAGGCGGATCAGGTTCACCTTCACCCTGCGGTCGCGCCCGAAGATCGCCAACTGCGCCAGCATCACCAACGTCCAGATCGCGCCGATGGTGACGTGCAGCCCGTGCATGCCGACCAGCACGAAGAACGACGAGAGGAAACCGCTGCGGTCCGGCGTCGCATGGTCCGAGGCCATGGTGGCGAAGTCGTGCCCCTCCATGGCCAGAAAGGCCAGGCCGAGCAGCAGCGTCGCGCCGAGCCAGAGCACCAGGCGCCCTGGCCGTGGGTCACGCTTCAGCGAGATTGACGCCATACCGAAGGTGAAGGAGGAGGTGAGCAGCAGCATCGTTTCGATGAACGCCGGCCCGATCTTGAATTCCCGCGCCGGGCCGGGGGCGCCGGCGGTGGCGGGCAGCATGGTGCCGTAGATGGCGAACAGTAGCGCGAACAGCACCGCGTCGCTCATCAGGAAAATCCAGAAGCCGAAAACGTCGCTCTCGACCTCATCGAGCTCGCGCGGGTCGTCCGACAGGTTGAGCCCGGCGTGGCGAAGCTGTGGCCCTGCTACGCCATCCATTGCGCGAGCCCTTCATTGCGCTCCAATTGCTCGAGCTCGCGTGGCACCGGCCGCGCCGCCTCGGCGTGCGCGAGCCACTGCCGATCCACCGCCTCGACTGTGGCGGCCGGAATGATTTTCGTCACGTCACGCATGAAGGAGCGGGCGATAATTGTAACAACCGTAACGGCCAGGAACAGGGCGGCCATCCACCAGATGCGCCAGATCAGGCCGAAGCAGCATGCCGCGGCGGCAAGGCCGATAATGACGCCGCAGGCGCTTTCCTTAGGCAGCTCGATGTCGCGATAGTGATCCGCTGGCTTGTAAGCACCACCATTGCGTTTACGCACATAAAACGCGTCGCGGCTGCCTACCTGCGGGATGGTCGCGAAGTTCCACTCCGGCGGCGGCGCGGAAACCGACCATTCCAGGCCGCGTGCGTCCCACGGATCGCCGACGGGCACGCGGTTCGCCGCGCGATCGCGGACGCTGACATAGAGCTGCACGAACAGGCTCGCCAGGCCGGCGGCGAGCACGAAAGCGCCGCCCAGGGCGATCAGAAGATACGGGCGGAACGCCGGGTCAAATATCTCCTGCGTGCGCCGCGCCAAGCCGGCGGCGCCGAGCACGTAGAGCGGCATGAAGGCGAGATAGAAGCCAGCCACCCAGCAGCCGACCGAAATGCGGCCCCAGCGTTCATTCAAGCGGAAGCCGAAGGCCTTGGGAAACCAGTACATGTAGCCGGCGATCAGGCCGTAGAGCATGCCGCCGATCAGCATGTTGTGGAAATGCGCCACCAGGAACAGGGTATTATGCACCATGTAGTCGAGCGGCGGCGTGGCGAGGATGATGCCCGAAAACCCGCCAAACACGAAGGTCATCATGAACGCAATGGCGAGCAGCATGGGTGCGGAGAATCGCACCTCGCCGCGGAACATGGTCCAAATCCAGTCATAGATCTTGACGCCGGTGGGAACGCCGATGGTCATCGTGGCGATGCCGAACGCCGCATTGAGGTTGGCGCTCTGCCCCATGGTGAAGAAGTGGTGCACCCATACGGTGAAGGAGAGCACCGCGATTGCCGCGGTGGCGATGACCAGGGACGTGTAGCCGTACAGTTCTTTCGCCGAAAAAGTGGATATGACTTCGGAATATACGCCGAACGCCGGCAGGATCAGGATGTAGACCTCCGGGTGGCCGAACAGCCAGAACAGGTTGACGTAGTTCATCATGTCGCCACCGAGGTTCGCAGTGAAGAAATGCATGCCGGCGTAACGGTCTGCCGCCAGCAACAGGGTGGCCAGGGTGAGCGGCGGCATGGCGAAAATCATCAGAATGGCGGTGCAGAGCGAGGTCCAGCAGAATAGCGGCATGCGCATCCACGTCATGCCGGGCGCACGAAATTTGTATAGAGTGCAGGCGACGTTGATGCCGACCGTGGTGCTGCCGATGGAGGACAGCGTTACCACCCAGATCCAGTAATCAGGCCCCTCGCCGCCACTGTACGACAATTCGGTATAGGGCGGGTAGCCGCTCCAGCCGCCGGTGGAGAATTCACCGACCACCAGAGACGCCATCATCAGTCCGGCGCCGCCCACGGTGAGCCAGAGCCCGACGGAATTGAGATAGGGAAACGCCATGTCGCGCGCGCCGATTTGCAGCGGCATGACGTAGTTGATCAGGCCTGTGAGGAACGGCATGGCCATGAAGAAGATCATGATGGTGCCGTGGGTGGTGAATAGCTGGGCGAAATGGTTGGGCTCCACAAGGCCGGGCGCGTTGATCGCCACCGCCTGCTGGGCTCGTATCAGTACCGCCTCGATCAGGGCGCGGGACAGCATCACTCCAGCGAGCACAATATACATGATGCCGATCTTCTTGTGGTCGAGACTGGTGAACCACTCTGACCACAACATGCGCCATGCACGCAGGTAGGTGATGAGGGCGACCACAGCGGCGGCGCCGATCACCACGACGGCGCCCGCGCCGGCGCCGATGATTTCGCTCACACTCGGGTCGCGCCAGGCGCGTACGAACGGGAGCGCGCTCCAACTCAGGTTGCCGAGCAGGGCGTGCCAGCCGACGACGTCATTCATGGGCGCTGGTTTCCATCGGCAGGGGGGCGCGTCGGGAGGTCTTGTAGCGCAAGGGTGTGGCCGCTGGGCTGCGCCAGGGTGACGATGCGGTTAAACAGCCCGCGGTCGATCGCGCCGAAGGCGAGCGGGCGCGTCACGGTGGAGCGGTGGGACAAAGTTAGATACGCCGCTGCATCGAGGCGGTTCGGCTGCGCCCTGGCTTCCGCGAGCCAGTGCGCGAAATCGGATTTGTCGAGGGCTTCGACTGTGAATTTCTGGTTCTGAAAGCCCATGCCGTTGAATTGAACGTTCTCACCCAGGAACGCGCCGGGTGCGTTTACCGCGATATTGAGCTGCGTCCGCATTCCCGGCATGGCGTAAATCTGGCCGGCCAGGCGGGGCATCAGAACGGATTGCATCACCGTGGCGCTGGTAAGGCTGAGATGCACCGGTTGGCCGGCCGGGATGACGAGCTGGTTCACCGTCGCCACGCCTTGGTCCGGGTAGATGAACAGAAATTTCCAGTCGAGCGCCACGGCCTGGATTTCGATCGGTTGGCCGGGCAGTTTTTTGTATGGGTCGAGGTGCTGGGTATCGCGCCACAGGAACACCGCGAGCCCGACGACGATGAGCGATGGCGGGATCCAGATCAATCCCTCAAGCGGCCAACTGAATGCCCATTGCGGGCGGTAGGCGCTGCGCGTGTTGGACAGCCGGTAATGCCAGGCGATCAGCGGCGTAAGCAGCAGCACCGGCCCGATGACGAAGAGCATCGCGAAACAGACGAACAGGAATTCGTGGCGGGTGGCGGCGGCGACCGGGCCAGCCGGGGACAGGAAGCCGCGGCCGAGCACGGCGCACCCAGCCAGGGAAACACAAAAAAGCGCCGCCGCCGCACGCGAAACCCGGCCGAGTAGCTGCGTGACGCCGGTCAACGCGCATCCGTCAGCAACGGGACGGCTTCGCATAAAGGGTTTGGGACGTCGTAGGCCCTGTGGACGGCGGCGGCTGGGCAATGCCCTCCGCGAGCGCAGACGACTGAGCCTCGCGCCGCAAGCGCGTTACGGAGGCGCCACGTTGTCACATAACCGGCCTGACGGCCGATTGCCATCGGGGTAGCGGACGGAAAACCCACAATCCATGACGGCGGAACGGTGTCTGGTGCATACGGCACATTAAAGCCCCCACGGAAACAAAGGTTTCCCGCGTGCATCTTTAAAGCGCGGTGTGCTTTCTCATTGGCGGCGGAGGTCGACTTCTTAAACGGCTTCCCCGTGTAGGATTTCTCCTCGATGCCCACCCCGTTTTCCAACTTTTTCAATGCGAGGTCTGCCGCGGGACAGTGAGCCCGCGATCGTAAGTTTGCCGCCTGTTCCATGGTTTTTGTGCCCACGCCCGCAATCAGGAAGGATCCGCATGCACACGCGTTTCATGAAATTTGCTTAAGCCGTCGCACGCTCGTATGCGATAAGCGCGCGCGACGCTGCTCGGCGCCCGCCAGGGGCCACGGGCGGTTCACGTGTCCGCGAGCCTAATCGCCTGTGCGCCGAGTACAGCCACGGAACGCTTTTTCCCGGAGGCGGTTATTGGTTGGTATTTGCCGCGGAATTTACCATGCCGGAGTCCTCCAGCGACACGAAACATTACGACGGCCCGAGTGGTGGGTGGGGCTCAGTCAAGGGCATGGCGCGGGTGTTCGCGCGGGAAATGTCGAGCCCTGCCACGTTGGAGACGCTGGCACGACAGAACAAGCCGGAAGGGTTCATGTGTTCCTCCTGCGCGTGGGGCAAGCCGGCGCATCCGCACACGTTCGAGTTTTGTGAAAACGGCGCGAAGTCGACAATCTGGGAATTGACCCGAGACCGCTGCGGTCCGGACTTCTTCGCCGTGCATAGCGTGACGGAACTGCGCGGCTGGAGCGATTTTGATCTCGAAATGCAAGGCAGGCTGACCACGCCGCTGCGCTATGACGCCGCGACCGACCATTATGTACCCTGCGCCTGGGGTGAAGCATTTTCCAGCATCGGCGCGGCGCTGCGGGCGCTCGATCCGAAATCCGTGATCTTCTATGCGTCCGGTAAGGCGGCGCTGGAGGCGTCGTACCTCTACGGGGTATTCGCCCGGATGTATGGCTGCAACAACCTGCCTGACAGTTCGAATATGTGCCACGAGACGACGTCGGTCGGCCTGAAAAAAGTCGTGGGCTCGCCGGTCGGCACCTGCGTTCTGGAAGATTTCGAGCATTGCGACGCGATTTTCTATTTTGGGCAGAATCCAGGGTCCAACAGCCCAAGGTTTCTGCATCCGTTGCAGGATGCGGTAAAGCGGGGCTGCAAGGTCGTTACCTTCAACCCGGTCCGGGAAAAAGGCCTGGAAAGTTTCGTCAATCCGCAAAATCCGGTGGAAATGCTGACCGGTCATGCGACTGAACTGTCGTGCATGTACCTTCAGGTTCGGCCTGGTGGCGACATTGCCGCGCTGATGGGGCTCTGCAAGCACGTGCTGGCGTTGGACGAATCCCGGTTCGCCGAAGGCAAACCGGGCGTGTTGGACCGGGGATTCATCGCCCAGCACACGCACGGCTTCGACCGCTTCGCTGGCATGGCCCGCGCCGCATCGTGGGAGGAGATCGATGCAACGTCGGGATTGTCGCGGACCGACCTGGAAGCGGCGGCGGAAATTTATGCGTCGGCCGACAATGTCATCGGTGTGTACGGCATGGGGCTGACGCAGCACGTGCACGGATCACAGAGCATCGGGATGCTAGTGAACCTGCTGCTGCTGCGCGGCAATATCGGACGGCAGGGGGCGGGAATTTCACCGGTGCGTGGCCATTCCAACGTGCAGGGTCAGCGAACCGTAGGCATTTCCGAAAAGCCGGAACTCGTGCCGCTAGACAAGCTTGCGGCCTTGTTCGATTTCGAGCCGCCGCGCGAAAAAGGCCTGGCCATGGTTGAGGCATGCACGGCAATATGCGGCGGCACCGTGAAGGGCTTCCTTAGCCTGGGCGGCAACTTCGTGCGCGCGATACCCGATCGCGATGTCATGGAACCGGCGTGGACGCAGCAGGAGCTGACTGTCTACATCGCAACCAAGCTGAACCGCAGCCACCTTGTGCACGGCACGGCATCATATTTGCTGCCGTGCCTGGCGCGATCCGAGGAGGACAACCAGGCGAGCGGGCCGCAGACGGTGACGATTGAGGACAGCTTCAGCCATATTTACGGATCGATCGGCCGCCGGGCGCCGGCGGACAAATCGCTTCTCTCGGAGCTCGCGATCGTCGCAGGGATTGCCAAGGCGACGCTGCCGCCGCATCCGAAATGGCGCTGGGATGACTGGACAGGCAATTACGGGTTGGTGCGGGATCTGATCGCTGCAACTTACCCGGAGGAATTCCACGATTTCAGTGCGCGCATGTACCAGCCAGGCGGGTTCTACCGCGGCAATGCGGCGCATCAGCGTATCTGGAAGACCGATAGCGGCAAAGCGGAGTTCACCTATCCCAAGGTGATTTCCGCGCTCGGCGTAGGTGATGCGCCGGGGAGGTTCCATCTGATCACCATGCGATCGAACGATCAGTTCAACACAACGATTTATGGATTTAGCGATCGGTTGCGCGGTCTGGAGGGATCGCGGATGATTCTTCTGATCAACCATGCGGATATGGCGCGCGAGGGGCTGCGCGAAGGTGACGTTGTGAGCCTGACCGGCGATGCCGGCGACGGCGTGCGTCGTGCAGTGGGCGGCCTGACGGTGACGCCTTTCAATTTGCCCGACGGCTGCGTGGGCGGCTATTATCCCGAAATGAATGCGCTGGTGCCGCTATGGTATCACGACGAGGCTTCGAAGACGCCGGCGTCGAAAGGCGTGCCGGTGCGCATCCGCAAGGGAGAATCGTTTCTCGCTAGATGAACGAGAAAGAGACATTCGACTGCGAACGCCTTTCAAAACCCTTGTACGACGTGAAATCGTTGATTCATAGAGGGTGATGCCTCAGCTCTGATTCCCGAAGGCCCATGACCGATCGTCGAAGAAATTTGTTAGAGCAGTTTGAGGGTGCCACGGTTGAGCTTATCGCGTTCTAGTCGCCGAGGATGCCCGTGAGGCGATACCGATCTTATAATCCGATCGCAGCGATGCCGCCGGATGCAGCGATATAGGCGCCCTCGACGAAAATTGGGCGGGCATAGGCATCGTACGCGAACCACCACCAGAAAAGCTCTGGTGGTTGATAGACCGGCCAACTGACGACATTGAACCAGGGGTGGCCGAGCTGCGGCTGAAAGGCGAGGCGCCAAGCAACCCCTTCTGACGCCGCCCAGCAAAAGGCAAGTATGACGGCGCCGACGAGGAGCACCTGGCCCGAAAGAATCTTGGTCGCGTTCATGAGCGAAGATCAGGCGGTGCTCCTGGCGGGATCTCAAGCGTGATTTCGAGGCCTTGGGGCGCGGGGTCGTGCTGGCGCAGGAATCGGACGAATCGAAGATCGGATCGAAGAGTTTTCCACAGCCATTGGACAGCAACACGC
>DATJOH010000140.1:0-3353 GCA_035507235.1 Acetobacteraceae bacterium | reverse complement strand
GGGTTTGGCGCGCTCGACGCCGCCCTGATTACCGAACGGCTCGCGCGGGTGCCGCACGTGGTGGAGGCCGGTGCCTCCGCACTGATTGCGCCGGCGCTTGGTATTCCAGCCGGAACACGTCCCATTGCGCTTTCTTCCGGCGACGCAACGCGCCCGGCACGGTTTCTGCCCATGGCTGCCATGTTGCTGGTCGACCGCGGCGATCATGTCGCGATGATCACGTTAGATCCGGACAATGTCGAGCCTGTGGACACGCTATTTGCCTATCCCTATGGCCGACTCAAGACTCAGGACGGCGTGGAGGAGGCTCGGCTCAATGATGTCATAACGTTTCGGCGGCGTTGGCGCATTGCCATCGCGGCGGAGGCGGCGGGTTGCATGCAGGCTGCGTTGGCGCAGATCGTGGATCACGTAAAAACCCGCCACGCCTTCGGCCAGCCGCTCGGCGCCTTCCAGGCCATCCAACATCGCCTGGCGATGGCAGCTGAGACAGCAGAATCCACGAAATTTCTTGCATTCCGCGCCGCCTGGTCGGACAGCGAAGCTGATGCGGCCATCGCGTCAGGCTTCGCGCAAAATCGCATTGCCCAATTCACCTACGATCTGCACCAATTCTCCGGGGCCATGGGATTGACGCTCGAATTTCCGCTCCACCTCTGGACCTATCGACTCCGCGCGCTGGCTGGCGAGCTTGGCGGCGCCAGCCGCCAGGCGCTCGCCGCCGCGGCCGCAACCTGGCCAGGTGCGGCATGACAGGTTCGATTGCCGCATTCCGCCGGGAGGCACGCGCCTGGCTCGCCACCAATGTGCCCTCCGAACCAGCGCCGGGTGACGGTCCTGGATTCCGGGAATTCGTTCTTGCCTGGCAAAAAACCCAGGCACGCGGCGGCTGGGCCGGCATCGCCTGGCCGCGAGAACTGGGCGGACGCGGGCTTTCAGTGCTGCAGCAGATTGTTTGGTATGAGGAATACGCACGCGCCGGCGCCCCCTCCCCGCTCGACGCGTCCTTCGTCGGCCTCAATCATGCCGGCCCCACCCTGATTGCCTGCGGCACGCCGGAACAGAAAGCCCAGCATCTGCCAAGCATCGTGAATGGCGATGCCATCTGGTGCCAGGGATTTTCCGAACCGGGCTCCGGCTCTGACCTCGCCTCGATCAAAACGCGCGGCCGTCTGGATGGCGATCATATCGTCATCAACGGCCAGAAAATCTGGACCAGCTTCGCCGATATCGCGGACTGGCAGGAATTGCTCATTCGCACCGATCCGGCTGCCAGAACAAGTGGCGCGCTAACCTGGCTGATTTGCCCGATGAACGCGCCCGGCATTACCGTGCGGCCGATCCGCGCCATGACTGGTGTGCGCAAATTCTGCGAAGTGTTCTATGACGATGTACGTGTTCCGGTCACAAACGTCGTCGGCGGTTGGAACAATGGCTGGGCGACGGCAATGTCCACGCTCGGCTTCGAACGCGGCACCGCGAGTCTCGCCCTGCTGATCGGCCTTACCCTGAAGGTCGAAACGCTTCTTGCCGCCTGTCCGCAAGATCGGCCGCAAATGCGCGCGCGCCTCGCACGGCTGCGGGCGGAAGGTGCCGCAATCCGCGCCATGGCTTATCGCTTCGCGCTGGACTCAGAACAATCGGTGCCGGATGCCACCGGCTCGATGATACGCCTGAGCTTCGCCGAACTCGCCCAGCGCGTCACCGCCGCCGCGATCGATCTCTACGGCATTGACGCGCCAGAATCCGTTAGCGCACACGGCTGGGCTTACGAGTATCTTGATGCGTTTTCCGAAACGATTGCCGGCGGGACGGCAGAGATACAGCGTAATATTATTGCGGAACGTGTGCTGGGGTTGCCTAAGGACAGGCGGTAAAGAAAGGACTGGGGGGACGGCACGTCCCACCCAGTCCTTTCTTTTCTTATGATGAGACAGGAAAAATGCCAGTACCCAACTACAAAACCATCACCCTGGCACGAAAAGATCGTCTTCTGACGATCACCCTCAACCGCCCAGACACGCTCAACGCTGTGAATCTGGCCATGCATGAGGAACTCGCCGAAGTGTTTCAGTTCGCGGCGCGGGACCAGGGCTCGAACGTGATTATCCTGACGGGCGCCGGCCGCGCCTTTTCGGCCGGCGGCGACCTGGATCACATGGCGCATAACGCGGCCCATCCGGAATTGTTCGACGAAGAGGCCAGCCTCGCCAAGCGTATCGTCTTTGCACTGCTGGACGTCGACAAGCCGGTAATCTGTCGGATGAACGGCCATGCGGTGGGGCTGGGTGCGACACTTGCCCTGATGTGCGACGTCATTTTTGCCGCCGAGAACGCCAGGATCGGCGACCCGCATGTGGGTGTCGGCCTGGTGGCCGGCGACGGTGGCGCCGCAGTCTGGGCGTATCGCATAGGTTTGGGACGCGCGAAGGAGTTTTTACTCAGTGGCGACCTGCTCACCGCCAGGCGAGCCGCGGAAATCGGCTTGGTCAATCATTGCGTTGCGCCCGAGGGGCTCGATGAAGCGGTTGATGTATTCGCCCAGCGGTTGTTGAACGGCGCGACAAGCGCCATACGTTACACCAAAGTGCTGATGAATTTGGAACTGAAGCGGATTGCGCACGCGGTGCTGGATGCTGGCGTGGCCTATGAGTCGCTCACGGTGCGAAGCGCCGATCACCGCGAGGCCGTTCAGGCGCTGCGGGAAAAGCGCAAGCCGAATTTTGGGCGAAAGGCGAACTCGGCCGAATAGGGTCGCTTCGATGGGTTGCACCAAGCATTGCCAAAATCCGCGTGGGATATAGAGTCTCTTCCTCGCACTCAGTATACGGGAGCCGTCACGTGGCAACGAATGAAGCGACGTCCGCCGGGTCGGAACAGGCCAAACCAGGCCCGATCACGCCGCGCGTTCTGCCCTTGCCACGCGAGGAATGGACCGACGCGGCGCGGGAGGTGTTTGCGTTCTGGGGCGAGCCAAATAGCTGGGAGGAAGGCTCCAAGACCAACATCATCATGGTGATGGCGAACCACCCCGATCTCGGCAAGGCCTACAATATCTGGGGCAAGCACCTGCTGATCTCCAATTCGCTGAAGACCCGAGAGCTCGAACTGATCATCCTGCGCGTCGCCTGGCGGGTGAAATCGGAGTATGAGTGGCACAATCATGTCGGCTACGCGCTAAATGCCGGCCTGACGCTGGAGGAAATCTCGGCGCTGCGTCAGCCGCCGTCGGAAGGAAGTTGGAACGAGCAGGATGGCACGGTGCTGCGCGCGGTCGACGAATTGATCGACGCCGGCCGTATCAGCGATCAGACCTGGGCAACGCTCGGCAAATATTTCGATCGCCGGCAGTT
>DATJOH010000139.1:0-3006 GCA_035507235.1 Acetobacteraceae bacterium | reverse complement strand
GATAGAGGTCATCGAAATACGTCGCAACCGAAGGCTCCAGACCCGGGTTTGCGTATTGCGTGCCAACACCGCGAATATAGGGTGCCACAAAGTTCGCGTTGGCATCGATCGTCAGGTTCGTCGTTACCGCCGAAAGCGCCTTGCCCGTATCGATGTGGGCGTTTTCCAGTGACTTGCCGCCAATCACCGTCACCGTCGCCGGCACCTTCTGCACGTTCTCCGCGCGTTTCTGCGCCGTGACGATGATCTGTTCTATCCCGCCGCTGGGCGCAGGAGGCGGTGCCGCCGCTGCCTGGGCGCGCCCGGCGTGCGACATGGCAACCAGAGTGAACCCGCTGACCGTTGTCAGAAGTATGCGCCGGCACAGCTGCCCGTTCGGATGCATGGTTTTTCCCCCTTCAGTAGCGGCCATTCCTGACGCTCGTTATGACCGCTTGTAGTATGCTAGCATACGATATGCAACTGGGCCTCGCAGTGTTGATGTGTCGCCTGCGCACACGCTTAGACCGACATGATCTTGTCGTGTTTCACGCCGAGATCGCCCATCAGGCGCATTGCCGTGGCGCGGCCACCACCCGTGACGGTTCCGCCCGGATGCAGGAACGGACCGGCCAGATAAAGACCGGTGATTCCTGGCACGCGATATTGGGCGAGTTCCGGTGTGGGCCGGCGACCCATCCATTGGTCGATATAGGTGCCGATGCCCATCAGATCACCGTTCTGGAAGGATGGGCTCCAGCGATGCATGTCGTACGGCGTTTCGATGGCGCCGGCGATGACGTTTTCCGGGCCCATATTGGTGGTGATGCCACGGTAGCGCTCCAGCATGTCGTGCATCACCTCCTCGCGCACCTCGTCCCAGTAAGAAAGCTCGCGGCCGTCCAGGATGAACGGCACGAAGTGATAAAGATACAGGCTGGCGCCCTGGCCGTTCGGTACACGCGTACGATCGTAATTGGAATTGTGCTGCACCGAGGCGTTGATCGAATCGGGAATGCGGCCATAGCGCATTTGATCGAAATGCTGACGAAAGCGCTGCATGGTGGAGGGCGCGGGCTCCACCACCGCGGCGGCGTCAACCTCCGGGCCGGCCTTGTATTTCGGTGCTTCCCTGAGCGCCCAATGCGTATTCACCGCGCCATAGGCGCTAAGGCGAACGGCGCGTGCGCGCGCCGCGACGGCGGGATCGATGCCCTCGATCATATCGCCGAGCAGCCACGGATGCACGTTGGCGACGACGGCCTTCGTGGCAATGATTTTCTCGCCATCGGCGAGGGAGACGCCGGTCACTTTGCCGCCGCTGCTGTGAACCTTCGTAACTTCTGCGCCGAGCCTTACCTCGCCGCCATGATGCTTGATGCAGGCAACGAGGGCGTTGGAGAGATTCTGCGTGCCGCCGACCACGGCGCCGGGGTGGTATTTGTGCTGCATCGCCGCAAGGAATAGCGGCACCACGCCGGTGCCGTTTTCCTCTGGCCCGATCATCAACTCCGACACCCATTTGAGAAAATGGATGCGTACCTTCTCGTGCTCGTAAAGCTCACAGATGACGGCGTAGGCGCTTTTCAGCAGCCAGCCGATGAGCTGTTGGCCCTCCGCGCTCTGGTCCATCATGGCCATGAAACCGCCGAACGGCAGCGGTGGCTTGAACAGACCGGCAACGAGAAGATCGCCCATGGCTTCGGCCTGTTTGACGAGGCGGCGATAGGCGTCGGCATCACGCGGTGAGAAGCGGGCGATCGATTGGCAGGTCTGCTCCACGTCGAAATAGGTGCAGAGATAGGTGTTGTCGTCGAACACGGTGGCATGACCGACGGGCGGCTGGGAGAATTTGAGACCGAATTTGGATTGCAGGCCGAGTTCATCGCGCGCGATGAGCGGGTTGGCCATGATGAGCACCATCTGGCCGGCATGCGTATCGTGCACGAAACCAGGGGCGGTGACTTCGCGGCTGACCGCGCCGCCACCAGCGATGGTGTTCTTCTCCAGCACCAGCACTTTCATGCCGGCCGCGGCAAGATAGGCAGCAGCGGTCAATGAATTCTGGCCGCCACCGACAACGACGACTTCCGCGCTCGCCATTCTTCCTCCCTCCCCGGCGGCGGTCTGGCACCGCGCCGGGGAGGGAGCCGGACGCGGGCCATACCGGCCGCCGCGCGCGGAATGCCGTTTGGCCGGCACGCCCGCGCAGTGACCAAGGCTTCGGGCGGCCGAAACTGGCTGCCCTGCATATAGTAAGCATGAATACCACTTAGCCAGCCTGGCCGCAAGCGCGCGGGCACCGCAATCACCGGAATCTCTCTATATAAGTGGGCACCGAACCCCGCGGCACGCCCCGGGTGCGATCGGGCAACTTGCGAGCAGCGCTACGGAATAATGCCGGTTTCAGGCATGCGCCATCATGGCATGCGGTAAACCGCGTCGCGGCCTCCCGCAGCGCAACGGTATTGCCAGTGGTTGCTGCGATGCAGCAATGTAGGGCGTATTCGCAAAATGATGTGGCGAGAATTCGTAAGCTAAGATACTATTTGCCAGGCACCCAAAATTTGCGCCACATGCGAACGGACGCACCGCCACGGGTTCCTGGCTCCGTGCGGGCAATGCAGGGAGGGGCGATGAGCGAGCTTCACGGAAAAGTGGCGGTGGTGCTGGGCGCTTCCGCCAAAGGCGGAACGGGCTGGGGCATTGCCGAAGGGCTCGCGGCGCGTGGCGCGAAGGTGGTTGTGGCGGCGCGCACATTGGCACCATTGCAGGAACTGGCCACGGCGATCGGCGGCAGCGCATTTTGTTGCGATGGCGGCAGCGAAGCCGATATCCGCGCGCTGAAAGATCACGTACTAAACATTTACGGCGCGTTGGATATTGCGGTGAATTCCGCGGCAACGCCCACCCTCGGCATGATTGCGGACGCCGACGAGGCGTTGCTGCGCCAGGGGGTGCAGGTAAATTATTTCGGGCATGTCTATTTTGTGCGATATATGGCCGAGGCGATGCGGGGTCCGGGAT
>DATJOH010000138.1:0-8656 GCA_035507235.1 Acetobacteraceae bacterium | reverse complement strand
GCGTCGATCAGCTCCGCCGAAAGGCCATCCGCGAACGCATCCTGGCCGGCGGTGTGGCCTTGCATGGTGAACGGCACCACCGCCACGGCATGGAGCGGCGATTGGCCAGGCGGAGCTTTTGCCGTGGGCAGCAGCATGGCGAGCGCCATGGCGGCGGCGGGGATAAGCGATGCAAGGAGCAGGCGGGGCTTTACAGCCCAAGGAAGGCGGCGCGCTGCTTCGGGACGCGCGCTCAACGTGCCAACAGCTTCGACGCGTTGCACGGGCGCGGAAAGCTGGTAGCCGCGCAGCGGCACGGTGGCGATGAACCGGGGGCCCCCGCCCGGTTCCAGCACCTTGCGCACCTCATAGACCGTCTGCCTGATATTGCCGGCCTCGACGATCCGGCCGCCCCAAGCGGCGCGCGCCAGTTCGTTGCGATCCACAATCCGTTCGGGATTTTGCAGCAGGCACAGCAGCACATCGAAACCCCGCGGCGACAGGGCCAGCTTTTGTCCGTCGCGTGTCAGGGTGCGGCGCCGCGGATCCAGGCTGAAAGGCCCGAAGACGTAAAGCTCGGCCACGCTGTTGCCGTCGGCCACCGGGACTGCCCTCCCTTCGGCATGAGCCCGCCAGGCAACCGGCTTACGCCGCGGCGCCTGCCGGCGCAACGCGCGCATGAGCTTGTTGCGCCGGCCATCAGGATTTGTCGGTGACCGTTTTTCACGCGTGCTGACAGGAACTGACGTGCAAGTGCGCCTGACCGCCGCTTCTTTCGCGAGAGCAACACCAAGGCGATCGGGCGGGGCCGGCCTTCATCCGGATCTCCTGCCCGCCGCGCCGAAGCGGAGCGCATTGCGAAACCATCGAACGGAGGAGGGGTCTTCATGCGACCACATCTTATGGCCGGCGCGGCGGCGCTTGGCGCTGCTTTCCTGCCCAGCTTCGCTGAGGCCGCGTCCCTCAGGACCCTGTATCAGTTCAGCGGCGCCTCGGATGGCGGCGCGCCGACGGGCAATCTGGTAGCGGGCTCGCACGGCAGTTTCTACGGGGTTGCCGAAAGCGGCGGCGCCTCCGGCAATGGCACGGTGTTCCGGCTCGATCGGCCGCGTCGGGGCTCCGGGCAATGGACGGTGACGACGCTGTACAGTTTCGCGGGCGGGAGCGATGCCGCGGCACCGATCAACCTGACCAGGGACGAGGCCGGCAATCTCTATGGAACATCCAGCGCGGGCGGCGGTTCGACCGCTGCCGTGTGCGCGGGCAACGGCTGCGGCACGGTGTTCGAGCTCAGTCCGCAGCCGGGCGGTGGCTGGAGCGAGCGCGTGATCTACGCCTTCCAGGGCACCACCGATGGTCTCCAGCCCAAGGGCGTCGCGTTCGACCGTTTCGGCAATCTGTTTGGGTTCAGCTTCACGGGAGGTACGGGCGATTGCCACTTCGAAGGGGTGTCTTACGGCTGTGGCACCGCCTTCGAATTGTCCCCGGCCTTCGGCGGCACTTGGACCTACTCGCTGATTTATTCGTTCAAGAACGACAAGGACAGCGAGGGGCCGTGGGGACCGCCGCTGATCGATGCCAGCGGCGCGGTTTATGGCGAGACCGAGGGCGGCGGCCCGAACATGCTGCCCGCCTGCGCGCCCGCCACCGGATGCGGCGAGGTATTCCGCCTGGTGCCGCGCCGCGGCGGCGCATGGCGGAAGGAAGCGCTTTGGATTTTCAGCGGCCCGGACGGGACCGGCGGCACCAATGCCCTGTCCACGGACGGGGTCGGCAATCTCTACGGCATGACGATCGCGGGCGGTCCGCCCAATCCGCTCTGTCCGGAAAGTTACCTCTACGAGGTGCAAGCCGGATGCGGCGTTGCATTCGAATTGTCGCCGCCGGCCAACGGCTCCGATTCCTGGACCTACCAGAAGATCTGGGATTACACGCTGGGCGCCGACAGCGGCTATCCTTACAATTCATCGATCACCCACGCCGGTGGACGCTGGTTCGCGACGACCAGCGGGCCATATCCGCTATTCAACTCCTATGGCGCGATCGTGGAGTTCCTCCCGCCCCTGGCAAACGGAAAATGGCGGGAAAAGACGCTGTTCTCGTTCAGCAATGATCCGCTGAATGAGGGACAGCCCGAATCGTCCCTTTTCTGGCTTGGGAACCGACTCTACGGCACGGCGGCGGGGTATGGCACCGCGGGAAGCTTCGGGACCGTCTTCCGCATCAAACCGTGACGACATATTTTATAGGACATCTGGGGGACAGGCGCTGTCCCCCGGATTCATTACCAAAATTCATGCATTCATAACGGCAAAAGGCGCTGACGGTACTGGCGACCGAAAGGCGAATTCTCCGCCGGCCTCGGAGATCAGGCCACTGGCGCGATAATATGAGTCCGTATGCAGCCCAAGGGGTGCAAAGCAAGCCGCGGGCCGCCTCGCCCCTCGCCGCGGTCAGGGAAGAGCAGGGTCGAAACCAGGTGACAGGAATGGACCGCATTGATTATGGTGTCGCGCACCAGCAATCCGGCGATCGTCATGGCATATGTCCGGTTACGCGCACTGTCTGCATTCCTTACGGTGGTCATAGCGGCCGCGGGCCCGGTTCGCGCGCAACCGGTCGCGGACACGCCGGAGAATCGGCTCGCCGCCGCGGAGGCACTGGTAAAGGCGCAGGGCGGCGCGCTCGAGGTGGAGCGCAGACTTGCGGCAGCGCGGCCCGCCTTGCTCAAGCTGGCGAGCGCTTCTTCTCCAACCACGCCGCCCGCGCAACTCGCGGCAAGGATCGATAAGATCCTCCTGCCGACAATAGACAAATACATACCTCAGATCCTCGCCGCCAGCGAGCGCGCGTACGCGCAACTCCTTACGCTCAATCAACTCCGAGAAATTGCAGCGTTTTACAGAACAGATGCCGGCAAGGCTCTTCTCGCAAACGCCCCGGCTCTAGGGGCTGCCGCGGCCGCCGCATATGCACCTGCTCTGCGGGAAATAAGGGCGGAGATTGCGGCGCAGAACGTTGGTGGTTCGCAGAACGCAGGGAGCGTGAACCAGCAGGCGCCCTGAAGTTCATCGCGTTGCAGGAACGCTCACCGCGTAGCAAGGGTAGGGTGCAACTCCCCTTGGAATTGCACCGCAATTTCAACGACCCCGGCGGCAAAATGGCGTCTCGTCACCGCCCGCGGCAAACGTCATCCGCAAGCGCACAACCACTTTAAGCCACGCAACCTACTCTCAGCCGAAACAAAACGGCTCCATTCAACTGCCTTACTGCGCCTCCACCCGCAGCCTGTATCGCCGCCCCTTGCCGCTCATGTTCACAACGATCAGCACGTTGCCCAGCGGCGCCGGTCCTTTCCACTTCGTCGCATGATCGCCTTCGCCGGCCCCCGGCAGCGAGGTGCCGGTAAACGCCCAGGCGCCGTCCACGCGCTTCGACGTCCAGTTCGGCGCATAGAGCAGCAGGAACCCGGCGGCATCGTTGCTGAACAGGTGAACGGTCAAGGTTCGGCTGCCGCCTTGTATATTAAGCTGGTAGCACGCCGTCCTATCCGTGCTGACGCTGCCCAGCCGTTCCACCACCGCGCTGCTGCCGCCAGCACGCAAGCCTACAAGGTGGAGTATTTCCGGGTTGTTGCACGTGGGTGCCGCGGCGGCAGCGCCCGCAAGGCCGGCGGCGCAGAATGCCACCAGCCCCATGATCCACATTCTTGGTGTCATTCCCCGCGCCCTCCTCCTTGCCTGCTACGGAATGGCCTGCCCTTCCAGGCGCAATCGACGGATCACCCACCACCTGCGCGGCCCATCCAGAACTGGCACGTCTGGAGCGGCCGACCAAACTTGCCGCGAAACCGATCGTCGATCAAACCGCTCCGGTAGTTGCCAGCCCGCCGACCCAGGCCAATCCCGCCATCTTTTGGCGCGCCGGCCCATTGCAGCTCGCCATTCCCATCCTTTTTTCGTGTTCTATCAGACACTTAGCCGCCAACCCAAACCTGGCACCATTCCTGCTAAGCAACCACCATCATACAACCGCAGGACCCAAATGCCCCCCATCACCCTGTTTCGCCACGCCATCGCCGCCCTGTCGGCGGCCGCCATCCTCAACGTTACCCCACTCGCCGCCGCCTCATCGCCGCCCGACACCGCCGCACCGCGCTACGACGCAGCCGGCCGCATGCTCCCGCCCACCGACTACCGCACCTGGATATTCCTGAGCTCCGGCATCGATATGAGCTACAGCCAGTCGCCCGCCATGGCCTCCGGCCACGTCTTCAACAACGTCTTCGTGCCGCAAGCCGCCTATGCCGCCTTCACAACGACGGGAACATGGCCGGACAAAACCATTCTGCTCCTGGAAAACCGCGGCGGCGCCGGAAACATTTCCATCAACAAGCGCGGCCTGGTGCAAACCGGCACCCTCATGGGCATGGAAGCGCACGTAAAGGACACGGCCCGTTTCAAGGGCGGATGGGGCTTCTTCGACTTCGACGGCGACAAGCCCGCCACGCTCATTCCCGCCAGCGCCGCCTGCTACGCCTGTCACCAGGCCCACGGCGCGGTCGACACCACCTTCGTGCAATTCTACCCGACAATCCTCCCGATCGCGACGCAGCACGCAACCCTCAGCCCCGCCTATCTGGCCGACCAGCGACACTAGCAAGCCGATGGGTGGGCTGCCTTCAGCCCACCCATCGCAAATCACCTGATCCGCCATTTTTACCCGGCAAGCGCCCCGCGGCGCAGCCAAATCATTCCGCCGGCGCGGCACCACTTTCGCTCGGCACCGGCGCCATCGACGTAAAAACCCCATCACGCCGAACCAGCGCGTGGAACAGCGCCGCCGCCAAATGCAGAAGAATAAGCGCGAAGAACGCGAATGCCAGAACCCGATGCGCTCCCCACAGCAGCGTGTGCCACGAATCGCTTTGCGGCAGAATGGCCGGAAGCTGCACACCGCCGAACAGCACCACCGGATACCCGGCCGCCGACAGCATGGCCCAGCCGATCAGCGGCATCGCAATCATCAGCGCATACAGCGCGTAATGCGAAAGCGCCGCCGCCAGCTTCATCGGCGCCGGCAAATCCGCCGGCAGGCGCGGCGTGCCGGTCGCCAGCCGCATCACCACGCGCACCAGCGCCAAAATCAGAATGGCAATGCCCAGCGGCTTGTGAATCGAAATCAGCGTCAGATGCACCGTTTTCACTGTCGAGACCATGCCCACGCCAATGAACAGCATCGCCAGGATGCAGGCAGCCATCAGCCAATGCAGCGTGCGCTGCGTCACCGTGAACCGGGTGCGAAGCACGGTCAATTCTGCGCCTCCTTCGCCCTGCGCGGATAATCCGCCGCCTCGGCCGTGCGCCGGTCGAACGATACCGCATAAACCGCCGATCGCGCCGCCGGAAACGGATCGTCGGACGTACTTATGCCTGCCGGCAGCACCGTCGGATCATAATTGATGTCCCGGCAAGGCCCATCCGCTTCCGCAATAACCTTCTCGGCCACCAGCGTACCCACCGCAACGGTCCGCCGCCCATCCGGCCAGGCCTTGCTGGGATCTGCCGTCGGATCACCAGGATCGGCGACAGTAACGATCATCGTCCAGCTTTGAGGGCCACCCGCCACCCGCTGCACAATCTCGTCTTCCAAAAAATTCGGCCCGCGCTTGGCAAGATCATCGGCGGCCACATCCACCGGCTTGGCCGCCGGCACCAGCGACCAGCGCACCACGTGCGCCCCGCCCGCGCCATCCGTGAACACAAAACTATTCAGGCTGTTGTAACGTTCCTCCGCATAACTCTCGGTGAACGGCGCGCTCTTCGCCCACGCGCCGAACCCGCCGATTTCCGGATGCGCGGCGGCAAAATTTTTCATGGCATCCGGATCGTTCTTGCGCGCCGAAGCCACCAGCAGCGCGTAAAAAGCTTGCGGCGTCGAAACCGGAAACACCGGCGCGTCGATCATCGCGGTCCGCCATTCCTGCCCGTCCGGCGTCGTGATCTGCACGCCGATGCCGCGCACCCGCACCGTCGCATCCGCCGCGTTGGCGTCGGCCGTGCCCAAATTGAACCGCCCCACCACCGGATAGCTTCCTTTGACGAACACGGCAGCCTTGGAAAGCGCAGTCCCCGCGCCGTTCGCTTCGAATAGGCCGGTGAAGCAAATGCCCTTCGCATGGTTGCGCCGGTGCCCGAGCGCCGGTCCCCCCGGCGGCGCGAACGCCGCAACAAACCGCGCCGGCGTCAACCGATCCGGCGAAAACCACCCGGCGGTATAGGCAAACGCCCCAGCGCCCACCGCAACCACGGCGGCAATAACCACCAGCGATCCAACAACCGACGATGCAGAACGGGGGCTTGGCATGGCACGCGCACCTCCGAAAGCGAACAATCATCGCTTACCGCCGGGAAGGTCAAGAGCCGCGGGTCGCCCTTCGCAACCCACCCCAGCCCACCCCCCACTTTGAACCTTGACATTTATCGTCATTGAGACTAACATTCTGGCTTTCCGCAACGGAAGGCCTGCACCACATGTCCAACCAAATCTCTCTGCGAATCCTCCGCGCCGAGGCCGACGCCTTCGACCCCGATCCGCCCGAACTCTCGCCGCCCAACCCCCAAACAACCAAGCCGTAGGGCGCGCTCCAGCCCACCATCGCAACGTCCAACCGCCCATCAATCAACAAGAAGGAAGTGTTCTTTTTTGAAAAAAAGAACCAAAAAACTTTTGCTTATTATACCGAACCAATCGGCTCAAGAGGTCGCGGAGCGTACGCGCGGCTCGCGCTTTCTTCTTAAGCGCCGATAGGCTCAACATAATCTACTTTTTTTCAAAAAAGAAATACTTCCTTCCTTCTCACACAACAACGATAGCCACCCTGCCGGACCCGCTTCTCGCTCTTCTCATTGCATACTGCGAGCCCGGCGGCGTCGCCCGCGGCGACGTCACCTGCATCAAGCCCGTCGATCCAGACGCCTATCATCCCCCAACGGGCCCGCCCTAGGCTGCGGCCGCGTGCTATTCGTTTCGCCAATCAACCTTGGATTGTATGATTGGCCGTGCGCGCATACCGGCAAACGCCCGTTACAACCCAAAGTCGCCGCGTCGCGCTAAATCCGCCGTTGCGTAATAGCCACGGCGCGAACACCTCATGCGTTCACCAGCATTCTCCTCACTATTGAGACAATGCGCCCCATATGGTGGAGCGCATTTCATCGGCGCTTGTGAGAGAACGCGATTATGCTCAATCAGGCTTGGGCAACATTGCTCGGCTTCGTCATTCTATCCCTCACCGTCGCCGTCCTGGCGCGCTACGATGCCGCGCCCATGCCGGAGGGCGGCGCGCTCATCACCGATCGATGGTTTGGCACCGTCCGTTTTTGCACCGCCATCGTCGACAATGTCACCGTCGTCTGCCTACGGCGCTTCCCACCAACCTTTCCCGAAAACGCCCGCGTCTCCCACTCATAGCAGGCTGCATCCGTTCTCGCGGACCTGCTGGTTGCACAGTTGATTTCAGTCCGCGCTTCTTGTCAGCTAGGCTGAAACGTCCCGCGAAGGAGAACAGGCGAATGATGCCGGCCCAACTTCACATCGGCGAACGCGTCGGCATCAAGGACGGCGCCGGCTTCCATCACTGGTCGCGATTTGGTGTCATAACCGGCATCGCCGATGGTTCTGCCGCAAGCGATGGCCGCACCACGACATTCACCGTGCTCGAGGATGGCGAGCGCGATGCCTATAACATGGCCTCCACCCTCCTTGTCGGGCTCGGCCTGCCCGGCGAACAGAGCACCCTGGGTGCCTGGTCCGCCCAAGCCTTTCCCACCGATGGCGATCCGCCTGGCCCCGTGATGCATTTCGCCAATGCCACCGATGTGCTCAAATTCGTGGTGGAGTTCGCCGACGGCAAGCTCGACGAAAAACTCCAGGTTTACGGCCCCGCCTGGACCGACGAGGAACGCACCAGGTTGCTGGATGCCGGCATCGTGCCGCGCCACAATCTCGATGAAAACTGCCCTGTCACGCTTGCGGACGAACTGGCCAAGCTCGCCACCCTTCAGCGCCAGGGCTCGCTCAGCGAAGCGGAATTTCAGGCTGCCAAGGCGCGCCTATTGTCGCCGTAATCAATCCCCGCCCTCGCTCGGCACCGGCGCCCCGGCGGGCCATTTCGGCCATTACGCGTTTGTCCATCACGCCACAAAATGGCGGCAATCGCCCCTGCCGCGCGCGGGGGCCCATAAATTTCCTCGATAATACATAGGCTTACCTCCTTCGCCCTGCGGCACGCCGCTTGCGATCCACGGACCAGGAACCCGACGGAGCTGGTCAATGAGCGATACTGGAACAACACTGCCCGCGCCGCGGCGGCAGAGCAACGAAAATATAATGCGGCATCATAACATAAAACCGATCGCACTATACCTGGCGGTCGCATTCGTCATGGCCTGGGCGCTGTGGCTGGCGGGCTACTTGATCACCCGGCACAAGCTGTCGCTGCCGCTCTTTCCGGTCCTGGTAATCGGCTCGTTCGGCCCCTTTATCGGTGCCCTGGTAACCACATTGGCGGAGGGCGGCCCGCGACACGCAGTACGCTTCTTCGCCCGCGCCTTCGATCCGCGCATGGGCTGGGCGGTATTCCTGGTCGCATTCTTCCTCTTGCCGATCCTGGCAG
>DATJOH010000137.1:0-4998 GCA_035507235.1 Acetobacteraceae bacterium | reverse complement strand
GGTGCCGAAATTGTGCCGGGATTGGCATCGCTGCCGTCCGTGGCCACGTACCAGATCGTGCCGGACAATGGTTGCGCCAGCAGCGAAACGACGGCGCTGGCCGTTTGCGCTGGATCCGCAACGGAAACCGCGGTGATGGTGGCAATTGCGGGTGCCGGTGGCATGGAAGGGGCGGTGTAGCTGCCGTCGGCGGTTATGCCGTTGCCATTCACGCCGTTCACCTGCCAGATGACACCGCCCGGCGGCGAACCCGAAAATTTCAGGCTCTGGCCTGGCAGAAGCTGGGCGTAGCGCGGCGATATCGAAAGCGAGGCGGCGAGACTTGGCGCCGCCACAAACCACATCAAGGCGCACGCGGTTGCGCCGGTATGCAACATTGCTGTTTCCTCCAGGCAGGTCTTCCCCGCCAGCGTAGCACAGCCCCGGCGTCAGTCGGATTTCCGCGCCGTGACTTCGATTTCAATGCGCATGCGCGGGTCCGCAAGCCCCACGACCATCATGGTGGCGGCCGGCGCGGCGCCGCCGAACGCTTCGCGCAGGATCGGCCAGCAAGGCGGGAAATCGGCAGCATCCGGCAGCAAATAACGCACCCGGACCACGTCGGCGAGGCTGGCGCCGGCGCGTTCCAACGCCCAGGCAATGTTGCGCACCGCCTGTTCGCATTGCGCGACCACGTCCACGTCGATCGCCATGGTTTCGTAGTCGAAGCCGGTGGTGCCGCTAACAAATATCAGATCGCCGCTGACGGCGGCGCGTGCATAGCCGATGTCGCGCTCGAACGTGCTGCCGGAATAAACGCGCGTCATTTGCCGCAGGGGAACGCCTTCGCGAAGGCATGCACCGTAATCTTCGCCGCAGGATAGCCACGCTTTTCCGGCTCGTCCCGCAGCAGCTTCATCACCACGTCACGCAGTTGCTGCGCCGTCACGTTCGGCGGAATGCAGGCGCGCCGCGGCTTCGGCTCTTCCGCCATCGCATCAGCGACGCCGTTCATGTAGGCGAGGCAGCCCTTTACGTCCGCCGCGCCGCAGAGCGACATCAATTTGGTGCCGTCAATTTTCGCAACGCGCTGCGCCGCCGCCGGCAACGGGGCCAGCAACGCCAGAACGAAAACCCAGCGCATCATGGCCGCACCTCCACATCAAACCGCTCGATCACCGTATTGGCCAGCAGCCGCCTACCCATTTCCTCCGCCTGGGCGCGCGCGGCGCCCTCGTCAGGTGCGTCAATGTCGAAACGAATCACCTTGCCCACGCGCACCTCCGCCACGTTGGAAAATCCCAGCCCATGCAAAGCATGCTCCACCGCCTTGCCTTGCGGATCGAGCACGCCGTCCTTCAGCGAAACGGTCACCACGGCCTTCACTGCATCAACTCCGGCCCCTTCATGTCGCGCGTCCCGGCTTCCGGCAGAATGCCCAGGCGTTTCGCAACTTCCTGGTAGGCTTCTTCCACCTTGCCGAGATCGCGGCGGAAACGATCTTTGTCCATCTTTTCGTTCGTGCGCACGTCCCACAGGCGGCAATTATCCGGGCTGATTTCGTCGGCCAGAACAATGCGCATATCCTCGTTCTCCCACAGCCGGCCGAACTCCAGCTTGAAATCGACCAGCGTAATGCCGACGCCGAGGAACAGGCCGGTGAGAAAATCGTTAATGCGCAACGTCAGCGCCACGATGTCGTCCATGTCCATCGTGCTCGCCCAGCCGAAGGCGGTGATGTGCTCCTCCGCCACCATCGGGTCGCCCAACTCGTCGTTCTTGTAATAATACTCGATGATGGAACGCGGCAGGCGCGTTCCCTCCGGTATGCCGAGCCGTGTGGATAACGAACCGGCGGCCACGTTGCGCACCACGATTTCCAGCGGAATGATCTCCACTTCGCGGATCAACTGCTCGCGCATGTTGAGCCGGCGCACGAAATGGGTAGGGATTCCTACGTCGCCCAGGCGCATCATGAGGTATTCGCTGATGCGGTTGTTCAGCACGCCCTTGCCGGTGATCACGCCCTTCTTGGTGCCGTTGCCGGCCGTCGCATCGTCCTTGAAATATTGGACAAGCGTCCCCGGCTCCGGTCCCTCGAACAGGATCTTGGCTTTGCCCTCATAGAGCTGGCGGCGGCGGGCCATGGCGGCTCCTTGGTCTCGGTGCTGCGGGCTATAGCAGGGCTTTCTTCGGTGGGGAAAGGAAGGCCGGGGGGCTTTGCCCCCCTGGACCCTCCACCAGGGCGTGACGCCCTGGACCCCGCTACTTTGGCGGAAGAAAAGGAGGGGCGCTGTACGAGCGTCGTGGCGGCGGAAAATTTGGCGCCCCTCCTTTATCTTCCGCCGAAAACAGATGGGGGTCTGGGGCCTCAGGCCCCAGCGGGGTCCAGGGGCAGAGCCCCTGGCCTTCCTATCCCACCCGAAGAAACTCTGCCGTAGCCGGCGGCCCCGCGGCGAAGAGCACGTTGCGGGCGGTTGGCGACAGGCCGATCAAGGTGGCGCTGGCGGTGCCGAAGCCGTTGGTTTCGGGGATGCACAGCGCGGCCTCGCGCGGCCCTTCGCTGTCGGCGAGCAATTTGGGCCAGGTGGACCAGTCGGGCGGGTTGGGAATCGGCGCGGCCTGGAAGCGCGGCAGGTGGCGGGCGACGCGGGGCGTTTCCGGATCGTTGGGGTCGTTGTGGGTGATCATGTGGAGGCCGGGGGGCAGGGGGGTCACCGTCAGCGGGCCGGAGCCGAGACCGCGCACGAAGAACGCGTGGTAACTATCTGCGATAACGAGATTAAAGCTGCGCCAATCACCGGCATCCTCGGCGGCGAGATCGGCGGCGGCATCGAGCGCCGCGGGGTGGCGCAGGGCGAGCAGCGGCAGGTCGCCGCGGCTGCGCTTGCCGGCTTGCGGGCCGAGGGAGCCGCTGCGGTTCAGCACGCCGGCGACGACGCCGGCTGCGTTCCATGCAAGCCAGGTTCCGCCGGCAAGCGTATCGCGGCCACCGACGACGTCCGGCTGGTCCGGCCAATGCGCGGCGGGCGGCTGCCACGGACGCGACAGCAACTCGTCGCGATTGGCGGCGAGCAGCAGGGGCCAGGTCTCGCCGGGCCGGTGCAGCAGGACGAGCGTGCACATGGTTGGTCAGGCGACGTCGGCGGCGGCGGCTTGCTCCTGCTTCAGGGTCTCCTCGAGGGTCTTTTTCAGCCAGAAATTGCTGATGGCGGGGGCTACTTCGGCGAGCTGCGCCTCGGTGAGCGGTTCCTCGCCGGCGCCGAGAGCAGCGCGTACGTAGGCGACGGCCTCCTTGTCCTTGTTCTCGTCGAACGGGAGCAGGCCGGCGGTGACGGTGGTGGCGCCATCCTCGCCCGTCACCACGCGGACGCCGAGCATGCAGCCGGCCATCAGACCGCGCGAAAGTGTCGGCTGGATGACCGTAATGATTTCGCCGCCGCGCAGCAGGTCGCGCAGGTCGAAACCTTGACCCTGATTGATGGCAACGATTTCATAAAGGCCCATGTGGGACGCGCGGATGGTTTGCAGCGCGCGCTTGGCCGAGCTGCTCAATTTCCACGCGTGACGCTTCAGATAGGCGTCGGTGACATTGGCGCCGTCGGGACCGTCGGCGCGGGTCATGAAATCCTCGAGGATGCAGGTAATGAACATGGCATACACCTCGGGGCCGAGCTGTACCGGCACCGCATCGGTGTCGAGGCCGAATTCGGCGCAGGCCGCGGCGCTGTGGGTGAGGATCAGGGCGCGGAACGGTTCCGTCCAGGCGGGGTCCTTGCAGAATTTCGTAATGCCATCCAGGACATTGGTGGAACTCATGCCGTTTGCTCTCCGAACACGCGATTGAAGATAACGTCGACCGACCGGGTGTGCAGGCCGGCATCCATGGCGGCATCCAGCACATCGGGGGGCACGCGGCCGGCGACGGCGGGATCGGCATCGAGATTTTCGCGGAACGACCGGCCGCCCGGCTTGCCGAGATTCTGCCAGGTGGCCATGGCGTTGCGCTGCACGATTTCGTAGGCATCCTCACGGGAAATGCCGGCGCGCGCGAGGGCCAGCAGCACTTCGCCGCTATGCACGACGCCGCCGAGGCTTTCCAGATTGGCGCGCATGCGATCCGGATAGATCACCAGTTTTTCCATCATGCCGGCGAGGCGCGCGAGCGCGAAATCCAGTGTGACGGTGGCGTCCGGCGCAATGGCGCGTTCCACGCTGGAATGGGAAATATCGCGCTCGTGCCAGAGCACGACGTTTTCCAGCGCCGGCACGGTTGCGGCGCGGACGGTGCGGGCCAGGCCGGTGAGGTTTTCCGACAGCACGGGATTGCGCTTGTGCGGCATGGCGCTGCTGCCTTTCTGACCGGCGTGGAAGAATTCCTCGGCCTCGCGGACTTCGCTGCGCTGCAAATGACGGATTTCGGTGGCGAGCCGTTCCACGCCGCTGGCGATGACGCCAAGGGTGGCGAAGAACACGGCGTGGCGGTCGCGCGGAATGATCTGGGTGGAGACCGGTTCGGGCGCGAGGCCGAGCTTGGCCGCGACATAGTCTTCGACGCGGGGATCGACGTGCGCGAAGGTGCCGACGGCGCCGCTGATGGCGCAGGTGGCGATTTCCGCGCGGGCGGCCAGAAGGCGCGCGCGGCCGCGGGCGAATTCGGCGTAATGGCCGGCGAGCTTTAAGCCAAATGTGGTGGGCTCGGCGTGGATGCCGTGGCTGCGGCCGATGGTGAGGGTGAATTTATGCTCGAAGGCGCGGCGTTTCAGGGCGGCGAGCACGTCATCGAGGTCGGCGAGCAGCAGGTCGGCGGATTGCGTCAGTTGCACGGCGAGGCAGGTGTCCAGCACGTCGCTGCTGGTGAGGCCCAGGTGCACGAAGCGTGAGTCGGGGCCGATTTTTTCGGCGAGCCAGGTGAGGAAGGCGATGACGTCGTGGCGGGTTTCGCGCTCGATGTCGTCGATGCGCGCGATGTCGGCGGGGCCGATGGCGGCGAGCGCCGGGGCGCCGCGGGCGCGGATG
>DATJOH010000136.1:0-5105 GCA_035507235.1 Acetobacteraceae bacterium | reverse complement strand
CGAATGGATTCCTGCCATTTCGCTTTCTGGGAATTTGCGTCGACCGTCGACCATATCGTGCCGGTGTCACGCGGCGGCACCGGTGAGCCTAGCAATCTGGCTACGACGTCGATGCTTCGAAACTCCGCAAAGGCAAATTTTACACTTCCTGAACTTGGCTGGCCGCTCTGGCCGCACGGCAAGATGGGGGATTGGGATGGGCTCCTGGGTTGGTTCGTGTCGTATGTAAACTCAAATAGTGGCGTCCTCGCCGATCCATATTTGCGGAGATGGTTTTCCGCCGCGAAAATCGTCACGGCCGAAGCTACGTCATCGCATCAGGTTTGACGCACAAACGCAGGGGTGCGGACGTTCATAGATTTCCATTTTCCGCGCCCCTCACCCAACCCTCTCCCCCGAAAAGGGGCGAGGGCTTTATGCGCGAAAAGCAATTTGAGGGCCGCAGCGGCTTCCTTATAAAATGGGGTCTGGGGCCTACGGCCCCAGCGGGGTCCAGGGGCAGAGCCCCTGGCCGCCGGAGGCGACCCTGCGGCCCGCGTGTCAAGACTTGTGCCAGCCGCGGCGCGTATTACTTACGCCAGCCATGCAGACAGATCTCACAGCCGGGCACGACCCCATCGGGTGGCACGGCACCACCATACTCTGTGTCCGCCATGGCGGACATGTCGCCATGGCGGGCGACGGGCAGGTGACGCTCGGACAGACCGTCATTAAGGGCAATGCGCGGAAAGTGCGGCGCATCGGCAGCGGCGGCGCGGTAATCGCGGGCTTTGCCGGCGCGACGGCCGACGCCTTCACGCTGCTGGAGCGGCTGGAGGCAAAGCTGGAGCGGTTTCCCAACCAGTTGGAACGGGCGTGCGTTGAGCTCGCCAAGGACTGGCGCATGGACCGCTATTTGCGCCGACTGGAGGCGATGATGGCGGTGGCCGATAAGGACCGCAGTTTTACCCTTACCGGTAACGGCGATGTGCTGGAGCCGGAGGATGGGGTGATCGCCATCGGGTCCGGCGGCAATTACGCGCTGGCCGCGGCGCGAGCGCTGATCGATGTGGAGGGTCTCACCGCCGAACAGATCGCTCGCCGCGCCATGCAGATTGCCGGCGATATCTGCGTCTATACCAATCATTCCGTGACCGTTGAGGTGCTATAAGTGGACGTGCCGACCTTGAATCCGCGCGAAATCGTGTCCGAGCTGGACCGTTTCATCGTGGGCCAGAATGATGCCAAGCGCGCGGTGGCGATTGCGCTGCGCAACCGGTGGCGGCGCGCGCAGTTGCCGGAAGGGCTGCGCGAAGAAGTGGTGCCGAAGAATATTCTCATGATTGGGCCAACCGGCTGCGGCAAGACGGAGATCGCGCGACGGCTGGCGAAGCTGGCGCAGGCGCCGTTCCTGAAGGTGGAAGCGACGAAGTTCACCGAAGTGGGCTATGTCGGCCGCGATGTCGATTCGATCGTGCGCGACCTGGTGGAAGCCTCCATCACCATGCTGCGCGATGCCGGCCGCAAGGACGTGCAGACGAAGGCGGAGCAGGCGACCGAGGACCGGCTGGTGGATGCGCTGGTCGGTGCCACCGCTAGCGCGGAAACAAAGAACAAATTCCGCAAAATGCTGCGCGACGGCGAGATGGAAGACAAGGACGTGGAAGTTTCGCTGAGCGAATCGCCTTCCAACATTGTCGGCCAGATCGATCTGCCGGGTGTGCCGCCGGGGCAGATGATCAATCTCGGCGAAATGATGCGCGGCATGATGGGCAACCGGCAGCAGACGCGGCGGCTGAAAGTGGACGCGGCGCGGCCGTTGCTGGAACGCGAGGAAGCGGACCGGCTGGTGGATAATGACCGGCTGACCAAGGACGCCGTTTCCCATGCCGAGAATAACGGCATCGTGTTCCTCGATGAAATCGACAAGGTGTGTGCACGCTCGAGCGAGGGCGGGTTCCGCGGCGGCGATGTCAGCCGCGAAGGCGTGCAGCGCGATTTGCTGCCGCTGATTGAAGGCACTACCGTTTCGACCAAATATGGGCCGGTGAAGACGGACCATATATTATTCATCGCGTCCGGCGCGTTCCATTTGGCCAAACCGTCCGATCTGCTGCCGGAATTGCAGGGGCGGCTGCCGATACGCGTTGAACTGGCGCCGCTCTCACGCGATGATCTGCGCCGTATCCTCACTGAGCCGGAGCACTCGCTGCTGAAGCAGTACGAAGCGCTGATGTCCACCGAAGGCGTGACCCTGGATTTCGCCGAGGACGCGGTGGATGCGCTGGCGCAACTGGCGGCCGATATCAACGACCGCGTGGAGAATATCGGCGCGCGGCGGCTGGCGACGGTGCTGGAACGGTTGCTCGAGGAGATTTCGTTTTCGGCGACCGATAAAGGCGGAACGACGATTACGGTGGACGCGGCCTATGTGCAGGAGCGCGTGGCGCCGCTGGCGAAGAGCGGGGATTTGAGCAGGTTTATTTTATAGGCGTCGCTGCTGGTGCAGCACAAAGGGAAGGAAGAATGTTCTTTTTTGAAAAAAAGAACCAAAAAGCTTATGTTGAGCCTATCGGCGCTTAAGGGTTCTTCTTTAGTGCCGCCAGGCTCAATATAATCGAAAAGCTTTTTGTTTCTTTATTTCAAAAAAGAAGTTCTTCCTCTGGCTTTTCGCGAATTAGTACGGCCTGGTATTCGCGGGCGGGCTTGCGATGGTGGGTTGCGAAGAGCAACCCACCCTACGATTCCGCAATTTTATTCTTTCGCAAGCGTACCGGCGAGTTCGGCGGCTTTGGTGGCTAGCGCGTCCATGAGCGGCGGGTTCAGGCAGTCGTACGGCGTGAGGCCGAGTTCGGTGAGGCGGGCGCGGACTCCGTCCATGCGCTTCGGCGCTACACCGCTTTCGATCACGGACGAAACAAAGGCGGCGAAGCCCGGCGGATCGAAGCCGGCGCGATCGGCGAGTTCGGTGTGCAGGAAATCGAAGCCGTAGAAAGCGTGGTTCTTGTTTTCGATGCGGCCGTACATGTGCACGCCGCAGCCGGTGCAGGCGTAGCGCTGGATGGGGGCCGCTTCGTTGACGATTTTCAGCTTCTGGCCGTTGGCAACGACTTTCACCTTGTCGCGGCCGACGACGGCGATTTGCGAGAACATGGCGCCGTCGGGCTTCCAGCATTTGGTGCAGCCGCAAACATGGTTGAAAGCCACCTGCGCACCGATTTCGACCTTTACGGGATCGGTTTTGCAATGACACGTGAGTGTGGCACCACCGAAATCGGGGCTGCCTTTTGGCGGCACGCCGTTATCGACGGCGGGGTGAATTTTCTCGGCCATATTTCCTGTTCTCCCTTGGACGCAACCCATTTCTTCGCGGCAACGGATGCCGCCGCGATCGCCGCGCTTAGACCAAAGTGCGAGAATGATAGCGGACGTGGTCTTCCATGAAAGTAGCTATAAAGTAGTACGAGTGGTCGTAGCCTTCCTGGCGGCGCAGCGTCAGTTTCACGCTGGCGCGGGCGCAGGCGGCTTCCAGCAATTCGGGTTTGAGCTGGTTGACCAGGAAATTGTCAGCGAGCCCCTGGTCGACCAGCAGCTCGGGGATGCGGTGCCCGTCGTCAAGCAGCGCGCAGGAATCATATTGGCGCCAGGTGGATTGATCCGCGCCGATGTAGCCGGTGAGCGCCTTCACGCCCCACGGGCAGTTCATGGGTGAGGCGATCGGCGCGAAGGCCGAGACGGAGCGGAATTTGCCGGGGTTGCGGAGCGCGATGGTGATGGCGCCGTGGCCGCCCATGGAATGGCCGAAGATGGATTGACGCGCCGGATCGGCAGGCAGGTTCGCCATGACCAGGGCGGGCAGCTCCTGCTCGATGTAGGAGCGCATGCGGTAGTTGGTGCTGTAGGGGGCGACGGTGGCGTCCACGTAGAAGCCGGCGCCGAGGCCGAAATCGTAGCTTTTCTCGGGGTCGCCGGGGACGTTCTCGCCGCGCGGACTGGTGTCGGGGGCGATCAGCAGGATGCCGAGTTCGGATGCGACGCGCTGGGCGCCGGCTTTGACGGTGAAATTCTCCTCCGTGCAGGTGAGGCCGGAGAGATACCACAGCACCGGCACTTTGCCCTTGGCGGCCTGCGGCGGGACGTAGGCGGCGAAGCGCATGGGGGTTTTGGTTTCCGCCGAATCGTGGCGGTAGACGTATTGCGTGCCGCCAAAGGCGCGGTTCTGCGCGACGATTTCCATGGGTGGATGCCTCCCTGCTTGGGCGGCGTTCGCAGGCGGCTTCTTGGACGTCAAGCGGGCGGCGCGGGTCGGACGATCGGGGTTGGTTGTGAAAGAAGACAAGATGTTCTTTTTTGAAAAAAAGAACCAAAAAACTTTTATCTGTTTGGCGTGGGGCCACTGGCGGACACGTGCCTCGGAGCCAAAAGAACAAAAGTTTTTTGCTTCTTTTTTTCAAAAAAGAAGTCTTCCTTTTTCATGATCAGTTTGCCGCCGTTACGCGACGTCATTGCGCGGCATGGGCTGGCCGCGCGGAAGTCGCTGGGGCAGCATTTTCTGCTGGATGAAAATCTGTGCGCGAAGATTGCACGGCAGGCGGGGGATTTGGCTGGGCGGCATGTGGTGGAGGTGGGGCCCGGCCCGGGGGGGCTGACACGGGCGCTGCTGGCGGGGCCGGCGGCAAACGTCACGGTGGTGGAGATCGATCCACGGGCGGCGGCGGCGATGCGGGATTTGGCCGAGGCGTTTCCGGAGCGGTTGCGGGTGGTGGAGGCGGATGCGCTGCGGGCTGATTTGGCGGCGCTGGTGCCGGCGCCGCGGCAGATCGTGGCGAATTTGCCTTACAATGTGGGGTCGGCGCTGCTGGTGGGGTGGCTGCACCAGGCGGGTTTGTGGGAGCGGCTAACGCTGATGTTTCAGGCGGAAGTGGCGGAGCGGCTGGTCGCGGCGCCGGGGACGGCGGGGTATGGGCGGTTATCCGTGCTGACGCAGCTTACGTGCGAGGCGTCGCTGATGATGCGGGTGCCGGCGGCGGCATTTTCACCGCCACCGAAAGTGATGTCGGCGGTGGTGACGTTGGTGCCGCGGGCGGTGCAGCCGGGGGCGGCTTTGTTGGGGGCGGTGGAGCGGG
>DATJOH010000135.1:0-9108 GCA_035507235.1 Acetobacteraceae bacterium | reverse complement strand
CACATACTGCGTCATGGCCTGCAGCACCGCTTGAATCAATTGCAGCGTTTTCAAATCCGGCACCGGCTCGCCGCCGCCGACATGGCGCGCCATCGCCTGCGCGGCGCGGCTCGCATTGGCGCCGAGGATCGGCTCGTAGGCGTCTTCCAGCACCCGTATGGCGCTCGCCATCATCTTGTCGCCGAACACGCGCGACGCACCGGCCGCGTGGCTGCGATACGTTGTCAGAACCTCGTCGATGCGGCCGATCGTGCCGACACGTTGCAGCCGATGATAAAGATCGAAATCTTCCGCGAAACGACGATCCTCGCGATTGAACGGGCCGCCCGCCGCGTGCAGTGACGCCCGGCGGATCATGACGGAGGACCACACCAGCGGATTGCCAGTCATGAGCGCCCAGCGCAGGAAGCCGGGGCTGGTCCGTACGGGCTCGGGCGAAGCCAGGCGCTTGCCGTCCACCAGGCGGTCCGTCGCCGTCGCAACGAGCGCTGCCTCGTCATGCCTGTCGAGATACGCAACCTGCCTGGCCAGCCGCAACGGCAGCCAGAGATCATCCTGATCTACTGGCGCAATGTACTCGCCGCGGCACGCGGCGTAGCCGACATTGCGTGCCCCCGGCGGGCCCATGTTGCGCGGCGTACTGATCAGGCGAATGCGCTTGTCGTCGAAACCGCGCACCACGTCCGCGGTGCCGTCGATGGAGGCGTCATCGACGATCACCACTTCGAAATCGCTGAATCGTTGCGCCAGAATGCTGTGCAGCGTGTAGCCGATGAAGGCGTTGCCGTTATGCGCCGCCATCAGCACGCTCACGCGCGGCGCCGGCGTCCCCGCGCTCTGCACCACAGTGATCTGTTCGGTATCCATCGTCATGCCACCAACCTCCTGGCGTCGCCGGGTTCACGCCGGACCTGTTCAATAATCATTGCACCCACGTCGTTCTGCCACAGCCATAATCCGTTGGCCTGGCCGACAAAACTCTTCTCGCCGCCCATCGCGCCATGCGGCACGAAACCGGCTGCAAGCCCGATGCCGTAAAGCCCCGGCAACGGCGCGCCGGCGGCATCCAACACGCGGCAAGCGCCATCCACCATCGGCACGCGCGGATTATCGGTGCGAAGCCGAATCGGCGTGCTATCGGCGGCCGCAACGGGCAAAGCGCGCGGCCGATAGCCCGTCGCCGCAATCACCACATGCGCCGCCTGCAACGCCCGCAATCCGAGCGCACTTTCCGCCGGCCGAACCAGGCGCAGCCGCCGGTCCGGCTTCCTGCCGCCAACCTGCAGCGCCCGCAGAACGATCTCCCGCGCATCCAGCCGCAGCCCGCCAAGCCGGTAGACAAAACCACTGACCGGACAAATATCGTTCGCGACGAAATCGCTAAATCCATCCAGCCGCGCATCCGTGGCCGTTCGGTAGAACGGCCGCAACTTGCGCCGATGCACCAGCGCCAGTCCGCCAGGCTCCAGCCGCGCCCCGACATCGCTTGCCAAAACCAGCTTCACGGCGGCAAGCGCACTCGTCGACCCGCCAAGCACCGCAACCCGCGGCCTGCCCACCGCGGCCAACCGCGCCGACAGCGCCGCAACCCCGCCTTCCACCAGCAGCGCATCGGAAAGCATCAGCCGCTCACCACAAATCGCGCCAAGCGGCCCGCCAGCCGTTACGATATCCCGCGTCTCCGCCTCGCCCTGCACGCCGCCGGTCGCGATGACAACATTGCGCGCCAGTACCGTCTCTGTCGCGCCGTTCGCCGCGCGCAGCCGCGCCACCCAGACATTCTGCTCCCGCTGCAATCCCAGCACCGTATGGCCGGTAAGAATACGCGCCCCCGCGGTCGCCGCCGCCACCTGCACCGCGGCGCCGACATCATCGATAAACGCCGCCGCCAGCGACAGCCGCACCGCCGATTGCGCCGGTTGCGCCGCCATCGCCCGCCCCGCCGCCCCCTCGGCAGCCATGGCAACCCGCGGATCAGGATGCGCAACGACGCTCGCTAAAAACGTCCCGGCGGTGCTATCCGAATTGATGTCATAACGACCAAGCGAGCCGGCCCCCAGCCGCCTCCCCTGCTCCACAATCACCAAGCCCCCGGCGCAAAGCTCCCGCAACGCCCCAACCCGCGACGCGGCCAGCAACACCGCCGACCCCGCCGGCCCACCACCCACGACAAGAAGTTGCGCAATGCCGAGCGTCATGGCGCTGGCACTCCGTCGTGGGCGTCGGGCATTGCCTTCGGCGACCAGGGGCTCTGCCCCTGGACCCCGCTGGGGCCTGAGGCCCCAGACCCCCATCTGTTTTCGTCAGGGGACAAGGAGGGGCGCAACTCTGGCTGCGCCAACACCCGCGTTGCGCCCCTCCTTTTTCCCTGACGAAAACAGATGGGGGTCTGGGGCCTCAGGCCCCAGCGGGGTCCAGGGGCAGAGCCCCTGGCCGCCGGAGGCAATGCCCAAGACCCACGACAGAACGCCAGCGCCATCATGCGGCACCGCGCAGTGTCACGCCGCGGCGGCGGGCGGTGAGGGTGCGCAGGGTTTCGGCCAGGGCGTCGGCGACCGTATCGATATCTGTTACGGTCATGTCGTCGGTGAGTGGCAATGCCAGCACGCGCGCCGCTATTTCTTCGGTTACGGCGAGGTCGCCGGCGCGGCAATGGGTGCGGAAGAATTTTTGTTCCGCGAGGTGTGGGCTGAAATAGGTTCCGGTGCCGATGCCGCAGAGGCCGAGCGCCGCGCGGATTTCGGCGCGGCGCGGGGCGAGGTTGGGCGGCAGCAGCACGGGCATGAAGGCGTGAGCTTGGCGCAGGCCGGCCGGCGCCTGGAAGGTGAGGTTGGGCAGCCGGGCCTGGTAGCGCGCGGCGAGCCGGGCGCGGTGGTTGGAGATTGATTCGATTTCGCCGAGCTTGGCCAACGCCATCAACGCCGTCACTTCGCTCATTTTGGCGTTGAGGCCGGGAAGTTCGGCGCTGCGCGCGTCATCGAGGCCAAAATTCGCCATGCGGCGCAGCGTGGCGATGCGTGTCCGATCCGCGCTGTAGACCAGGCCGCCTTCGGCGACGGCGAAGGGCTTTGTTGCATGCATGGAGAACACGGTCATGAGCCGGCTCTCGGTGGCGAAACCGCGGCCGAGTTTGTCACGGGTGCCGAGCGAGGCGGCGGCGTCCACCACCACGGCGACGCCGTGGCTGCGTTCCAGGTCGCGATAGCGGCCGAGATCGAGATCGGTGCCGAAGGTGGCGTAAGGCACAATGGCGGTGATTTCATCGCCGTAGCGACGCAGCAGGGTTTCCTCGGCGGCGGCGGACGCGGTCCAGTTCTCCGCATCGATATCGCAAAACAGTGGCGTCAGGCCGGCCCAGAGTGCGGCTTGCGCCGCGGCCGCGAAAGTGAAGGATGGCATGAGCGCGAACCCGCGAGGGCGGCCGGTGGTGTGGGCCGCCAGGCGCAGGGCAAGCATCAGGCCGAGCGTGGCGTTCGCGACCGTGACGCAGGCGCCCTGGCCGCCGAACAAATTATCCGTCAGTTCCTGTTCGAGCTGGCTGACGAGGGGGCCGTTATTGGTGAGGACGCCCGACGCTTCGAGGCCGCGCAACTCCTCCGCCAGCGCGCTCAGGCGCGGTGGGTTGGGCTGCATGAGCGGCAGGTTATGACAAAAACCGCTAAAATTCGAGACGATGTCGTGGTCGGAGCGCATCTTCGTTAATAAACTCTGAATTGCCGTCTAAAATGTCGGCATTCGCTTCCATTGTCTTTACTTATCCGCGCGATTCACGGGGTTGTGATAACTGTTAAGGCCGGTCGAGTTAACTTTCTTCACTTTGCCGTGAACAGGTGTGTTGGCGCATCACGCCGCCGGATCACGCGATTTACTGTATCGTTACTTATCAAAATCGTTTTGCGCGTGTGCCGGCCGTGGGACGTTTCGCTAACGAACAAGCCTCGCCAGCAAAGCGTCCAGAACGCGGCGCCCGGCCGCGGTTGCCGCCAGGCGCGCGGGCGTGGCTTCGAGGTAGCCTTCCTCGACGGCAGCATGCAGCACGCCCTGGTCCAGGGCGGCGGCTAGCTCGACTCCGGTGCGGGCGGCAAACCGCGCGGCATCGACGCCCTCCGCCAGGCGCAGGCCCATGAGCAGGGCCTCGCGCGCCCGATCAGCGGGCGCCACCGGCTCGGCGGACGTCACCCCGGTCCCATCCCGCTCCACAAGCTCGGCCCAGATTTCCGGCGCGCGATGCCGGCGCGTCGCCAGAAGCTGGCCGCCGACCTCGATGCGCCCATGCGCGCCCGCGCCGATGCCGGCATATTCTCCATAGCGCCAGTAGGCGAGGTTATGCCGGCTCTCCGCGCCAGGCCGCGCGTAGTTGGAGATTTCGTAGGCCGCGAGGCCGTATTGCCCCGCCTCCTCCGCCGTCGCGTCGTAGAGCGCGGCGGCAAGCTCGTCCTCCGGCAGCACCAGCGTGCCAGCCCGGTACGGCGCTTCGAACGCGGTGCCGGGCTCAATGGTGAGCTGGTAGAGCGAGAGATGGTCCGCGGCGAGCGCCAGGGCTTGCCGCAATTCGGCGCGCCAGGCCGCCATGGTCTGACCGGGGCGCGCATAGATCAGGTCGAACGACAGCCGCGGGAAAATGCCCCGTGCCAGGTCCAGGGCGGCAACAGCCTCGGCCGCGCTGTGCCGCCGGCCGAGCGCCGTAAGCGAGGCGTCGTCCAGGGCTTGCACTCCGAGCGAGACCCGGTTCACCCCGGCCGCGCGGAACGAAGCGAGCCGGCCAGCCTCCACGCTGGTGGGGTTGGCCTCCAGCGTGATTTCGATATCGGCGGCTGGCGTGAACAGCCTGCAGGCGGCCTCGATCAGCGCCGCGACGCTGTCCGGCGCCATTAGGCTCGGTGTGCCGCCGCCAAAGAAGATACTGGTGAGCATGCGCGGACCCAGGCGCGCCGCCTCAACCTCCAGCTCGCGCAGCAGCGCGGCGGCGAAGCGCGGCTGATCGATGCGCGCGCGCACATGGCTGTTGAAGTCGCAGTACGGGCATTTCGCCAGGCAAAACGGCCAGTGAATGTAAAGTGCGAGCGGCGGTCGATGATCCACCGGCGCGACATGGACCGGCCGCACCCGCCAATCAATGTTGCAACTTTTGGTTGTATGGCCCAGGCTCGCGGCACGCGTGAAATGGAGCGTCATGCCGCGCGGCGACATACGCATGGTACAGGCGCTGCGGGCGGCGGCCTGTCTGCTGGTGGTGATCTATCACGCGGCGGGCGGCGAGCACGGCCCCTGGCCGAACGGCGCCGCCGGCGTCGATCTGTTCTTCGTTATCAGCGGCTACGTCATGATCGTTTCGTCGCGTGGCCTGATGGCGGGGCCTCGGCCCGCGCGCATCTTCCTGGTGCGACGGGCGCGACGCATCGTGCCGCTCTACTGGCTGGTGACCGCGGCAAAAGGCGCCATCGTTGCACTCTCGCCGGCCCTGACACCGGCAACCCGCCCGACCGTCTGGAACATCGCGGCAAGCCTGCTATTCATTCCGGCCCGCGATAGCGCGGGCTTCGTGCGACCGCTGCTCGGCGTCGGCTGGACACTGAACTTCGAAGTTTTTTTCTACGCTCTGTTCGCCGCCGCTCTGGCGCTGCGGCTGCATCCACTCTGGATAACACCGATTCTGCTGGCCCTGACGTTCGCCGGATTTTGCCGCGACGCCACCTGGCCCGCGCCATTATCGCTGGCGAACGGCATGGTGCTGGAATTCGCCGCGGGCCTGCTGCTGGGCACCGCGCACATCACGGCAAAACCACGAATGGCTCTGGCCATGCTCGTCGTCGGCACAACATCTTTGCTTGCGTTCCCCTCCTGCGGCCCTTGGCGCTGCCTGGCATGGGGCCTGCCCGCCACCGCAATCCTGGCCGGCGCCGTCGCGCTCGAGGCGCATTTCGGCCGCTTTCTGCCGTCCTGGCTGCTCGCCATCGGCGATGCCAGTTACGCCATTTATCTGGTCCATCCATTCGTCGTGCCGGTATTCGCCGGCCACGGCGCGGCAGCTTGCATTTGTTCCGTGCCGGCAAGCCTCGCCGCCGGCTGGCTCGTGCACCGGCACGTTGATTCTTGGCTGCAACGGCAATTCAGATCCGCATCGTCGTATCAGGTGCGGGCAGAAAAGGAAGGTGTTCTTTTTTGAAAAAAAGAACCAAAAAACTTTTATCCGTTACGGCAGTACAGCGGCCGCCAATTTGGCCTGGCTGTTGGACGCCACTGATAAAAGTCTTTTGCTTCTTTTCTTCAGAAAAGAAGTCCTTTCCTGCCTGTTCTCCTTTTCGCGCTCCCTGGGCAGTTACTTTTTTCAAAAAAGAACGCCTTCCTTACTTAGCGTCCGGCGGCGGCGTTTTATCCCCATAGCGGCACCAGCGCGCCGCGACACAGCGAAAGCATTCCGGCCGGCGCGCCTTGCACACGTAACGACCGTGCAAAATCAGCCAGTGATGCGCGTGCCGCAGCAAATCCTTCGGAATGCGCGCCAGTAGCGCATCTTCCACCGCGCGCGGCGTCTTCCCCGGCGCCAGGCCGGTGCGGTTGCTTATACGAAATATATGCGTATCCACCGCCATTGTCGGCTGGCCGAACACCACGTTCAGCACCACATTCGCCGTCTTGCGCCCGACGCCCGGCAATGCCTCCAGTTTGTCGCGATCGGGCGGCACCTGGCCGCCATGCTCGCGCACGAGCATCTCCGATAGCGCCGCGACGTTGCGCGCCTTGCCCTGCCAAAGCCCGATGGTCCGGATCAGTTTGCCGATCCCTTCGGCGCCGAGCGCCGCCATCGCCGCCGGCGTGGGCGCTGCGGCGAACAGCGCCGGCGTTGCCTTATTCACCCCCGCATCCGTCGCCTGCGCCGACAGCACCACGGCAACCAGCAGCGTAAAAGGATCGCTGTAGCGAAGTTCGGTTTCCGGTTCCGGATTCTGCGCTGCCAGCGCCTCGATGAAAGCGCGGACTTCGGCTTTGGTCATGGCGGCCTTGCTCATGCGGCGAGATTGCGGCGGCGGCGCGGGCAGGTCAAAGGAAGTGAACCTTGGGGAAGGAACCGGCATGGATTTGCAACTCACGGGACGGCGCGCCCTCGTAACCGGCAGCAGCAGCGGCATCGGCGAGGCCATTGCCCGCATGCTCGCCGAGGAGGGCGCCGCGGTGGTCGTCCATGGCCGCAACCGGGAGAGGGCGGAAAAAATCGCCGCCAACATTCATGCCGCGGGCGTCGCTATCGGCGACCTCTCGACCGACGAAGGCGCCGCCGCTGTCCATCAGGAGGCATGCAAAGCCCTTGGTGGCAACATCGAAATCCTCGTCAACAATGCGGGCGGCAGCGCGACGGGAAACACCGCGCGCGCCCCGATGGACATAAAAATCGATGACTGGGTGACCAATTACCACGCCAATGCGCTGCCTGCGGTGCGCCTGTGCCGTCTCGCCGTGCCCGACATGGTCGCCGCGAAATTCGGCCGCGTCATCCAGATCTCCAGCGCCGTCGCCGTGCAGCCAAATAATATGGGCTCGGACTATTCCGGTGCGAAGGCCGCCCTGAACAACTACACCGTCAGCCTGGCCGGTTCGCTGAAAGGCGTCGGCGTCACCGTCAACACGGTATCGCCCGGCATCATCATGGTGGACGGCATGATACGTTGGGGCCGCCAGAAATTTGCTGACGACAGCATGACGATCGAGGAAATCACCCGCCGCATGGCCGCCGAAAAAATTTTCGACCTGCCGCCTGTCGGCCGGCTCGGCAACCCCGAGGAACTCGCGCTCGTCGTCTGCACAATCGCCAGCCCGCGCGCCGGCTTCATTACAGGCGCGAATTATCGCGTCGATGGCGGCCAGATCCGTTCGCTCAACTGACACCAGCCGCCACCCCGCAATGGTTTAACCAAGGCAGAACAGCCATGTCCGAGAAAACCTATCGCGTCATTCAATGGGCCACCGGCGTGGTCGGCCAGACGGCGCTCAAGCATTTCATCGAAAATCCAGTTATCGAACTCGTCGGCGTACTCGTCACCAATCCTGAAAAAGTCGGCCGCGACGCCGGCGACATCGTCGGCCTTCCGCCCACTGGCGTGCTCGCCACCGACAATATCGACAACATCATCGCCATGGATGCCGATTGCGTGCTGTTCGCGCCGCGCATACCGGATACCGACATGGTCTGCCGCCTGCTGCGGTCCGGCAAGAACGTCGTCTGCCCGGCTGGCCCATTCTTCCCCATCGAGCGCTACCGCGCCGAATTCGACAAAATCGAGGCAGCCTGCGGCGAAGGCAAATCATCGTTCCACGGCTGCGGCATCCACCCCGGTTTCTCCGGCGATCTGCTGCCGCTCACCCTGACGCGCCTGATGAACCGGATCGATCGCATCGAAATTACCGAAGTGATCGACAAACTTCGAAACCCCATGATTTACATCGAAGTCATGGGTTTCGGACGCGACGCGGATGAATTGCTCGCCAAGCCGAGCCGCTCGGCCGAAGCGCCGCACATCTTCACCCAGTCCATGTCCATGGTCGTGCAAGGCCTGGGCAAGAAAATCGACAAGCTGACAACAAAACTCGAAGTCGCCAAGGCCACGAAGGACATCCCCTACCCCAATGGCATCATCCGCGCCGGAACGGTGGCCGGCCAGCACTACGAATGGACCGGCTGGGTCGATGGTGCGCCCTTCATCACCTATCATTTCTACTGGACAATGGGCGAAAACATCGAACCCCGCTGGGATAACGGCGATAGCTGTTACCGCGTGGTCATCAAGGGCGATCCGCCCCTGGAAGTGCGCCTGATGGGCGGCACGGCGGAAGACGGTCGCCGACCCTTTTACGGCCTTCCCTGGACCGCCCTGCTCGGCGCCACCGCGGTGCCCGCGGTGTGCGACGCCAGGCCGGGCGTAATTACCCATCTGGATCTGGGCGTCGTCCAGCCGCGTGGCCTGGTGCGCAGGTGAGAATTCAGAAAAGGAAGTATGTTCTTTTTTGAAAAAAAGAACCAAAAAACTTTTTTCAGTTCGGGCCATCAATTCTAAGTCTCGCAGTTTAACAGGCTGCTGAAAAAGCCTCGTAAGGGCAGACTTTTTCCTGTTT
>DATJOH010000134.1:0-5180 GCA_035507235.1 Acetobacteraceae bacterium | reverse complement strand
ATCATGCGCCGCCGCCGGCGCCGGCACCGCCCCCCAAGCTTGATACGAACGCGGCCGTGCCGGCACCCGTGCCGAACGAAAATATCCAGCCACCCGAGGGGCCGCCGCCATCCACCGACCCATCCTTTCACCCGCAGCAGTTGCAGTTGCATTATCCGCCGGTCGGCATGGGCTATGTTGCAGGATCCAGCCCGCAGGCCATGGACGATTACCGAACGGAAAAAGTGCCGGGCGTCGTGATAAAGGTGCCGCTCGTACAATCGCCTACGCCGGCGCCACCGTGACGCCGTCCGCGCCGATCGCCGAACATTGCACGCCAAGAACTGGACAAAGGGCTGCCTTGACACCCCCACCCCTCCACCGTAGCAAGCCGGCGCCTTCCGGCACCGGCTTCAACCGGGAGCGGAGATGAGCGGAAACGGCGGTAAGCCCGGCCAGTCTTCCCAGGACCCGTCTTTCAAGGACCAGTCCTTCGATGACAGGCTGCGTGCGGCCCGCCTCCGGCAGGGGCTCGACAAGCCAGACGCGGCACAAGCCGCGGGGGACAAGTCGGGCCTCGGTGTCGGCCTGACGGCCGGGGTGGAACTGGTGGCGGCGGAGGCGGTGGCAGTGGCCATCGGCTACGGCCTGGACCGGTGGCTGCACACCATGCCGTTGTTTCTGATCGTTTTCGTCATCCTCGGTTTCGCCGCCGGAATATTAAATGTATGGCGCCGCTTTCCGCCCGCGGGCACGGGAGGAAGCGGCTAGCGGCGGCCGCCGCGTGCGGCGACGTTCGGGGAGTAAGCAGGCGTGGTAGGCGGCGTAACGTTCAAGATGGAGCCGCTGGAGCAGTTCGTGCTGCGTCCCGCGCTTGGCCCGATCGGCCAATCCGTCAATTTCACCCAGTCCAACCTCTACATGGTGATCGGCGGCGCGCTGGTGCTGGCGCTGCTGGTCTATGGTACCAGGTCGCGGGCGATCGTTCCGGGCCGCTGGCAATCGCTCGCCGAAATGCTCTATCAGTTCACCTTCAGCATGACCGTGGACCAGATCGGTAACGAGGGCCGGAAATTCTTTCCGTTCATTTTTACCCTGTTCGCCTTTGTGCTCATGGGCAACCTGATGGGCCTGGTGCCGTTCAGCTTCACCTACACCAGCCACATTGCCGTTACGGGTGCACTCGCGCTCTTCGTTATCTGCCTTGCCACAGCTGTCGGACTGATGGAGCACGGGCTGCATTTTTTCTCCTATTTCGTGCCAAAGGGCGCGCCGGCGGCATTGCTGCCGCTGATCGTCGTGATCGAGGTGATTTCCTACCTCTCGCGGCCGGTCAGCCTCTCCATGCGCCTATTCGCTAACATGATGGCCGGGCACATGATCCTGGTGGTATTCGCATCGTTCGCCGTCGGACTTGCTGGGCTCGGCGCGGTGGGGGCGCTCGGCGGCTTCGTGCCGTTCGCCATCAATATTCCGCTGATAGGTTTCGAACTTCTGGTGGCCTGCCTGCAGGCCTATGTGTTCGCCATCCTTACCTGTATCTACCTGCACGACGCGGTGCATCTGCACTGATCGCGCCGGCAGACGGAACAATCATCGACATCGGTTCGCTAAAGGAGCTTTGGGTATGGACATACATGTAGCCGCGAAACTGGGTGCGGGCCTCGCGGCCATCGGCGTCGCTGGCGCCGGCGTCGGCATCGGCACCATCTTTGCCGCGCTGGTCACCTCCATCGCGCGCAACCCGGCCTCGGAGGCGCAGGTCCGGCCGCTCGGCTTGCTCGGCTTCGCCCTCTCCGAAGGCACCGCGATTTTCGCGCTCGCCATTGCGCTGATGATCCTGTTCCTCTGATCGGAGGCACCGCCGCCGTGCGCCGTATCGTTGCCGTACTGCCGCTGACCTGGCCGCTCGCGCTCGCCGCCTTGCCGGCGCACGCCCAGGGCAAGATGCCGCAGTTCGACTTCGCCAATCCGCTCCTCAAGGCGCAGATTGTGTGGGGCGCGGTCATTTTCGTCGCGCTCTATTTCCTGTTCGGGCGGATCGGCCTGCCGCAGGTGGCAGCCGTGTTCGCGGCGCGCGAGGCAAAAATCGGCGGCGATCTGGAAGAAGCCAGGCTCGCCAGGGACAAAGCCGAACGTGCCGTTGCCGAACTGACCGAGGCGCGGCGTGTCGCCTATGCCGAGGCGCAGGCGGCTCTCGCCGGCGCCGCCCAACGCGCCAAGGAAGCCTCCGCCGCCAAAACCGCGGAAGTGAATGCTCGGCTCGACCGGCAACTCGCCGAAAGCGAGGCGCAGGTCGCCGCCGCGCGGGCCCGCGCCATGGCGGCGCTGCGCGACGTTGCGGCCGACACCGCCGAAACGCTGGTCGCCCGCCTCGCCGGTCGCCCCGCCGATGCCGCCCGCATCCGCCAGGCGGTCAGCGACGAACTGGCCGCCCGCGGCCTCGCCGGCGCATAAGGAGACCCAGCATGCTGCACAACGCCGAATTCTGGGTCCTCATCGCCTTCCTGATCTTCTTCGGCCTGTTCGGCCGCGCCATCTGGCGGCCACTTGCCGGCATGCTCGACGGCCATGCCGACTCAATCCGCATCGAACTCGAGGAAGCCGGAAAACTGCGCGCCGAGGCCGAAGCCATGCTGCGCGATGCCCAGACGCAGCGCCAGGCGGCACTCGACGAGGCCCGCGACATCCTGACACGCAGCCGGGCGGAAGCCGCGCGCCTGTCCGAAGCCGCCTTCGCCGAGGCCGAGGCGCAAGCCGCGCGCCGCGAGCGCATGGCCCTCGATCGTATCGCCGCGGCGGAAAAAGCCGCCCTCACCGAAGTGCGGCAAACCGCCGCCGCCGTCGCGGCAACCGCCGCCCGGGTGGTGCTGGCCGATACCCTGACCGCCTCGGACGACGCCGTCCTGGTGGATCACGCCATCGAAGGCCTGCCGCAAAAGCTGCGCGCGGCTTGACGATGGGCGCCGTAAGGCATTGAAAAACAAAGTAAGGCAAAGTGTTCTTTTTTTAAAAAGAACCAAAAAGCTTTTGTCTGTTGCGGTAATTTTCCGATCCGGCAGCCACGACTTCTGGACGAACAGCCTTCCTCAGCGCCGATAGGCGCAACATAATCAGAAGTTTTTTGCTTCTTTTTTTCAAAAAAGAAGACTTCCTTCTTTCTGCCTTGGCCCATCACCGCAACAGCAATCCGTTGCAAATTTGCGATCATTGCTGCAATGCTGGACACCGCGCCGGCATGCGGAACAGGCTGGCATGCTGGAGCCGGATGCAGTGACATGCTCAAAGGGTCGCCGGCGATGAGTTTCGGATTGCTGCCGACCGATAGCCCGCATGCGGATCGGCTGCGGGCCGCGCAGATTGCCGGCATTGCGCGGTTGACGCCGCTGGCTATGGCAGGCGCCATTGCCAACGCTGCGATTGTCCTTGCGGGCCTTCGTGACGCCGGCGAACTGCACACCCCCATGCTGGCCTGGGCCGGCCTGCTGCTGGCATTGGCGCTCTACCACGTCTGGCGCTGCACCTTGCCGGAGCGCCAGCAAATCCGCGCCGCATCCCGGAGGGCCATCTGGCGGGTGGCCGTCAATGGCGCGCTGTTCGGCATGGTCTGGGGCGCGGTGCCAATCCTGGCCTATCCCGACGCCGACCTGTCGATGCACACGCTGATCGGCTGCCTGACCGCCGGCATGATGTGCGCCGGCGCGTTCGTACTGGCGACGGTGCCGCTCGCGGGCATCGCCTATGTCTGTGCGATCGCGGCCGGCGCCGCCATCGCGCTCCTGCGCGAGCACAGCGCCATCGACATGTCGCTCCTGGCCCTGCTCGGCGTGTACACAATCATATTGGCCGCGCATGTCGCCTGGAATGCGCACCTCTTTGTCGAGCATTTCATGGCCGCGGTCCGCCTGCAGGCGGAGGTGGACGCGCGTGAGCGGGCGCAGGCGGAGGTGGCGCACGCCCAGCGCATGTCGGCGCTCGGCCAATTGGCCGGCGGCGTCGCGCATGACTTCAATAACATCCTGCAGGCCGTGGCCGGCAATGCGGCGCAGATCGCGGCGCGCGCCGAGAACGTGGCGCAGGCGAGGTTGCTGGCGGGACGCATCATCGAAGCCGCGGAGCGCGGCGGGGCGATTGGCCGACGGCTGCTGGCCTTCGCCCACCAGGATAGGCTGGACGCCGAGGCGGTGGACGCCTCGGCCCTGCTGCATGGCGCACGCGACCTGTTGCCGCACGCGCTGGGCCCAGGGATAGAGCTACGCGTCGAAGTGCCTGCCGGCCTGCCCCGCCTGCTGGCCGACAAGGCCCAGTTGGAGGCGGTCCTGGTTAATCTGGCGACCAACGCCCACGACGCCATGCCCTTGGGCGGCGTTCTGACCCTGAAGGCGGAAACGGATGAATGTCGCGAGCCGGATGAGCCGGCCTCGCTCAAGCCAGGTCGTTACGTGGTTATTTCAGTACGCGACACCGGCGCCGGCATGGACCCGGAAACGCTCGCCCGCTCCACCGAGCCGTTTTTCACGACCAAGCCGAAAGGGCGAGGCACTGGTCTCGGCCTCGCCATGGCGAAAGGTTTCGCCGAACAGTCCGGCGGTGGCCTGGTGATCGAAAGTGCCGTGGGACGCGGCACGCGGGTGCGGCTCTGGCTGCCCCGTGCCGAGGGCAAGGTGGCGCGGCCGGCGGCGGCGCCGCGCCCCATGCAAGTGGCCGACGTACCGCGCCAGCACGTCCTGCTGGTGGAAGACGACGAAATGGTGCGCGAAACCATGGTGGCGGCGCTGTCCGGCTGCGGCTTCGCGGTCGCCTGCGTAGCGGAGGCGCGGGCGGCCCTGGCGGTTCTCGATCGCGGCGACGTTGTCGATATCCTGGTCACCGACTTCGCCATGCCCGGGCTCAACGGCATCGAATTGATCGACGCGGCACTGGCTCGCCGGCCCGATCTACCGGCGATCCTGCTGACCGGCCATGTCGGCGACGTTGCGGCCATGCAGGTGGACAATAATGCCGAGGGTGCGCGCTTCACTGTATTGCGCAAGCCGATCCGCGTCGCGCAGTTGGCGGACGTGCTGGCGAAGGCGTCCGGCGCGGGGCCCAAAGCGGGCCCGGCGGGTAAAGGCCTCGCGACCGCGCCCGAACGTCCGGTTGCGGTCGCGCGCCCCTAGAGCGCGATTGCTTGATGTTGCCATGGCTATGCGGCGCAATCG
>DATJOH010000133.1:0-4958 GCA_035507235.1 Acetobacteraceae bacterium | reverse complement strand
AAAGTTTTTTGCTTCTTTTTTTCAAAAAAGAAGCCTTCCTTTCTTCTACACTTTGACGCCCCGCCGCCCCCGCGCGGCCAGCAGCGTGTTTTCCAGCAGGCAGGCGATGGTCATCGGGCCAACACCGCCCGGAACGGGCGTGATCGCGGCCGCGGCCTCGGCGCATTCCGCGGTCGCGCAGTCGCCGACCAGGCGCCCATCGGGCAGTCGGTTGATGCCGACGTCGATGACCGTGGCGCCCTCGGCGATCCAGTCGCCGCGGACCATTTCCGGCCGCCCCACGGCGGCGATCAGAACTTCGGCGCGGCGGCATTCCGTTGCCAGGTTATTGGTGCGGGAATGGGCGATGGTCACCGTGGCGTTGGCGGCGAGCAGCAGGTTGGCGACGGGTTTGCCGACGATGGCCGAGCGGCCGAGCACCAGCGCGCGGGCGCCGTCAAGCGCAGCGCCGGACGCCGCCAGCAGTTTCATGACGCCGCGCGGTGTGCAGGGGGCGAGCAGCGCGGTGCCGTCGACCAGGCGGCCGACATTGATGGGGTGGAATCCATCGACGTCCTTTGCCGGATCGATGGCCTCCAGCACGCCACGGCTGCCGAGGTGCGGCGGCAGGGGCAACTGGACCAGGATGCCGTCCACCGCCGGGTCCGCGTTGAGACCGGCGATGACGGCGAGCAAGGTTGCCTGGTCCGTCGCCGCCGGCAGCCGGATGGTTCGCGCCGCCAGGCCGGCCTGCTGGGCCGCGCGATCCTTGTTGCGCACGTACACCGTGCTGGCGGGGTCCTCACCGACCAGCACCACCGCGAGGCCGGGGCGATAGGGGAGGGCAGCGACCTGGGTCGCGATGTCGGCGCGCAGCCGCGCGGCCAGCGCCTTGCCGTCCAGCAGACGGGCGGTCACAGCGCGGCGAGCCGGGTGGCCAGAGCGGTTGCATCGCCGCTGACCAACAGGGTTTTCTGCCGTGTGCCGGCGCCTTGCAGCACAGTGACGGCGCTCGGCAGCACATCCAGGCAAGCCGCCAGCGCGGCGCAGGCGGCCCAGTTGGCGCGGCCATCCTCCGGCGGCTCGGCGATTTTCAGGCGCGTGCCGGTGGTGTCCGGGACGGTGCCGAGTATGCCGGCGCGGCGCGCGGCCGGCTGCACCTTTACCGATACCGACATGCCAAGCGGCACGGCACGCCAGAACGCCATCAGAGCAGCGGTTGCCAGACGCCGGTATGGATGCCGGCATAGAGATAATCGACAACCGGAACGACAATCACCTGCAGGATGATCAGCACCACCAGCGGGCTGAAATCTATGCCGTTGAAGGTCGGCAGGCGCCGCCGCACCGGGCGCAGCAGCGGATCGGTGACGCGGGCCAGGAAATCGGCCAGCGACCAGACGAAGCGGTTGCGCGTATCCAGCACGTTGAAGGCGATGAGCGTCGCGACGATGGCCTGCAGGATGACCGCCCAGGTGAGCAACTGCACGGCGATCATAATGAGCCGATAGAGGATGTAGGAGATCACGCTGGCCTCGTGGCGGATTGCCGGGCGCTTGTAGCGGCGCCCCGCGCGCTAGGCCACCCGGCGGCGCACGCGGGGAACGCGGCCGGGCCAGTCGGCCAGATGCTGCTCCAGCGGCCCCGCGTGCCGCTCGTCCAGCGTGCGACCGCGCACCGAAATGCCCGCCTCATGCACGCTGTTCGGGTCGCCGGTGATCAGCGGATGCCAGGCGGGCAGATCCTGGCCATTCTGCAGGCGGCGATAGGCGCAGGACGGTGGCAGCCAGTCGATTTCCGCCACGGCTTCCGGCGTCAGGCGCACGCAATCCGGTATGCGCCGGCTGCGGTTGGCATAGTCGGAACAGCGACAGCTCTGCTGGTCGAGCAGGCGGCAGGACACGTTTGTCCAATAAATCTCGTCGGTTTCCTCGTTGCGCAGCTTGTGCAGGCAGCAGCGGCCGCAGCCGTCGCAGAGCGACTCCCATTCCTGACGGCTCATGGCCGCCAATGTCTTCGTTTCCCAGAACGGCGCCATGATCCAGTCGTCAGTCGTCAGTCGCGGCCCACTGGAAACTGGAAACGAGAATCTGGCAACCGGGCATGCTCACCTATTCCGCGGCCATGGCAAAAGGGTTCTGCGTGAGCGCCTCGGCGGCTTCCAGCAGCACGGCGGTGGTGACGGCGTGGCAACGCAATCCCCACTGACCGCCGCGGAAGCGGGCGCGCCAGCCGCCCGACGGATGGCGGGCGACGTCGAGTGCCAATTGCCGCACGTGGCCTTCATGCGCGACGGTCGCTGTGACGGGGCCCGGTGTAGCGCCGAGAATGCAAATGACTTCCATGCCTGCGGTCCTTGCGAGTCGGCGCGCAGGTTAAGGGGGCGCTGGCTGCAAAAACGTTAATCACGACCGGTTTGGCCGTGGCGTCGGTTTAACTTGCCGTGGCCGGTGCCGCGCGCTTCCTTGCGCGCCATGCGTGGCCGGGACGACGGATTTACCCTGCTGGAAATGATCGTCGTGCTGGCGATCATGGGGTTGCTGATCGGTGTCGTGGTCATGCACGGGCCGGTGCACAGCCAGGCCTTGCAGACAAGGGCAGCCGCCGGGGCACTGGCGCAGGCGCTCCGTCAGGCACGCGCCACCGCCATGGCGCAGAGCCGGGATGTTTCCGTGGTCATAGATCCCGCCACGCATAGTTTTGCCGCCGACGGCGGGCCGGTGCTGCATGTGGCGCCGTCCATGCAACTGGCTGTTCTGCCGCCGGCGTTGCGGGCGCGTGGCAACGCCAGGATGATCCGGTTCTCGCCGGACGGCAGCGCCACCGGCGGTGAGGTGTTGCTCGGCAGCGCCGGACGCCGCGTGGAAATCGACGTGCAGTGGCTGACCGGCCAGGTGCAGGTGACGAATGCACCGTAACGACACCTCCGGCGACGCCGGTTTCACCTTGCTGGAAGTTATCATTGCCTTCGCCATATCGGCGCTGGCGGTGGGCCTGCTTTACGAAGGTGCGACCGGCGGCCTGGCCGCCACCGCGTCGGCGGAAAAAACCGCGGAGGCGCTGCTGCTGGCGCAATCACATCTTTCCGCCATTGGGCACGGCGACGTGATCGCGGCGCAGACAACCAGCGGCGTCGACGGCGACGGCTATACCTGGCACCTGGACGTGAAATCCATCGGTACGCGCGAAATGAATTTGGATGACAGCGATCGCGCGAACGATACGAAGCCGACGAACGCCGTATTGTACGATGTCAAGGTGACAATAAGCTGGCAGGACGGGCCGCGCAACCGGTCGGTGACACTCGACACGCATCGTTTCGATCTACGCACGGCGGACGGCTCATGAAGCGCGATGCGGGCTTCACGCTGCTCGAAATGATCGTCGCCGTTGCGGTCATGGGATTCGTGATGATCGGTCTCGCGCAGGCGACGCGGTTCGGCATGACGGCGTGGGACACGCAGGAGAAATTCTCCGAGCGGGTCGATCAGATGGAGCGGGTGGATCGCGTGCTGCGTCTGCTCATCGAGCAGGCGGCGGCGCCGCTGGCCGCGGACGACAAGCCGTTCAGCGGCCAGGAGCATCGCATTATTCTCGTAACGCACCTGCCCGACCATCCGCAGACCGAGCCGGTGCGGCGGGCCCAGGTGGCGATCGGCGTCGATGAGAAAAATCGGCTGTTGCTGCGTTGGATACCGTACGCAAACGCACTACGGCTCACGCCGACACCGCCGCCGCAGGAGATCGTGCTGGCGGAAGGGGTGGATCATATAGATTGCACCTACCGCCAGTCGGTGGACGACGGCAGCAAATGGATGCGCGTTTGGGACGATTCCTCGCTGCCGGCGCTCGTGCAGGTACATATCGTCATGCAGGACAAACGCAAACATTGGCCTACGCTGCAGGTCGCGACCATGCTGGATGATAATGGTAGTTTTTAGGGGCAGGCGGAAAGGTAGCGAATTGGCAGTCTCGCCGGATCGTGACGGGGGTTACGCCCTGCTGATCGTCCTCTGGACAATGGTTCTGCTTGCGCTACTGGCAGGCCAAGTGACCGGTGCCGGCCGTGCGGAGGCGCGCAAGGCGACGGCCTTGTACCGCGCGGCCGAGTTGCAGGCTGCGGCGGATGGCGCCGTTTACGAAACAATCTGGCATATGCTGGATGGCGGCGGCGAAATGTGGCAGCCAGGCACAGCGAGTTACGACTTGCATGAGCCTTCGGCGGTGGTGCGTGTCGATGTGTTCGACGAGCGCGGCAAGATGGACGTAAATCAGGTGCCTCCGGGATTGCTTGCGGCCCTTTTCAGTACACTCGGCGCAGACGATGCCACTGCGACGTTGGTTGCCAACAACATCGGTGACTGGCGTTCCGAATCCTCACCCGGCGACGCACAGGACGATGTGCCACCGGAATATCGCATGGATGGACGGGACTGGGGACCGCCTGGCCAGGACATCGAGCGGCTCGAGGATTTGCTATTGGTGCGCGGCATGACGCCGCAACTTTATCAGGCGGCGCGCCCCTATCTTACCTTGGCGCTGGAACAGGGGCCCTGGCTGCAATATGCCGGGCCCGTCGTTATGACCGCATTACAGAAGGCCAAACGCACCGCGGGCCTGACGGTGGATGAGGCGGATGAGCGCGGACCGGTGGTGATGCGCTTGGTGGCAACGGCGGAGGGACCGGGGGGCACGCGGTTCGTGCGGCACGTGCTGATGCGCTTCGATGGCACGTTGAGCGGGCCGGCGTGGAAGTATCGAATCCTGGAGTGGGAGTAAGGCGGCTCAGCCCGAAGTGGAAAAATGTGACTGCTGACCTGGGGTCCGATCTCAACCCCTCGCGTTATTTCAATGACTAGCGGCGGTAGCACGCATGGTGCAGAAGATCGCACTTCATAACAGCAAAAATTCTTTGCTTCTTTCTTTCAAGAAAGAAGAATCTTCTTTTCTGAAGAAAAGAAGCAAAAGACTTTTATCTC
>DATJOH010000132.1:0-18430 GCA_035507235.1 Acetobacteraceae bacterium | reverse complement strand
TTTTTTCGCCTTCGCGTAGGCGGCGTCTATCAGGGATTTTATTTCAGAATCGATGGCCTGCGCCGTGCTTTCCGAAACGTTCTTGTTCTGCGTTACCGAATGGCCGAGGAAGACTTCCTGGCTGTTGTCGCCATAGGCGATCATGCCAAGTTTGTCGCTCATGCCCCATTCGGTGATCATGCGGCGCACCTGGTCGGTCGCCATCTTGATGTCGCCGGCGGCGCCGTTGCTGACCTTGTCGGCGCCGAAAATGATTTCCTCGGCAGCGCGACCGCCCATGGCAAGCACCAGTTCCGCCAACAGTTTGCTCTTGCTCTTGGAATAGCGGTCGCCTTCGGGAAGGCTCATCACCATGCCGAGGGCACGGCCACGCGGAATGATGGTCGCCTTGTGCACCGGATCGCATTCCGGTTCGTTAATCGCGCACAGCGCATGGCCCGCCTCGTGATAGGCGGTCATTTTCTTTTCTTCGTCGCTCATGACGAGGCTGCGGCGTTCCGCGCCCATCATGACCTTGTCCTTGGCGTTCTCAAATTCCAGCATGGCAACGGTGCGCTTGCCCATGCGCGCGGCCAGCAACGCCGCCTCGTTCACCAGGTTCGCAAGATCGGCGCCGGAGAAGCCGGGCGTGCCGCGGGCAATGGTTTTGGGATCGACATCGCTCGCTAGCGGCACCTTGCGCATATGCACGCGCAGGATCTTTTCGCGGCCGTTCACGTCCGGGTTCGGCACCACCACCTGGCGGTCGAAACGGCCAGGGCGCAGCAATGCGGGATCGAGCACGTCCGGGCGGTTGGTCGCGGCAATCAGGATCACGCCTTCGTTGCTCTCAAAACCGTCCATTTCGACGAGCATCTGATTGAGCGTCTGTTCGCGCTCGTCATTGCCGCCGCCGAGGCCGGCGCCGCGATGGCGGCCGACCGCGTCGATTTCATCGATGAAGATGATGCAGGGCGCGTTCTTCTTGCCCTGTTCGAACATGTCGCGCACGCGGCTGGCGCCGACGCCGACGAACATTTCGACGAAGTCCGAGCCGGAGATGGTAAAGAACGGCACGTTCGCTTCGCCCGCGATAGCGCGCGCGAGCAGTGTCTTGCCCGTGCCGGGGGGGCCGACCAGCAGCACGCCCTTGGGGATCTTGCCGCCGAGGCGCTGGAATTTTTGCGGGTCCTTGAGGAACTCGACGATTTCCTGGAGTTCGCTCTTGGCTTCGTCGATGCCGGCGACATCCTCGAACGTCACGCGGCCCTGTTTTTCGGTCAGCATGCGGGCGCGGCTCTTGCCGAAGCCCATGGCGCGGCCACCGCCGGCTTGCATCTGGCGCATGAAGAAAATCCACACCCCGAGCAGCAGCAGCATGGGGAACCAACTGATCAGCATGTGCAGCAGCGGGTTCACGCCCTCATCCTCGGGCTTCGCCACCACCACCACGCCCTTTTCGGTCAGGCGTTGCGCGATCGTCGGATCGTCGGGCGTGTAGGTCTGGAACGGGGTGCGGTCGTTGAGCTGACCGGTAATCACGTGGCCGGCGATCTGGACGCTGTGGATGTCGCCCTTGTTCATTTCGGAGACGAAATCCGAATACGCCATCTGCTCCACGCCGTGCTGCGTGGCGCTGGGCTGGAACAGGTCGAATAGCACCACCAGAAGCACGGCGATGATGACCCACAAAGCCAGGTTACGGCCGAAATTGCTCATTCCACCTAGTCCCAAACGGGCAGTGCGCGCCCGCAAACCTTCATAAACAGAGCGACCTTTGCCGCCTCACGCAACATGGTGCGTGGCGGCGCCGTTGGCATCCCCCGCGCCCAACACGGCGAACGGCGCACCGGCGGCGGGAACCGCGGGGCTGAACCGTACCGCAATGCCGGCACATACATGCATATCAGGGTAGCCGATATGCGGCACAGCTACCAGCGCGCCGTTGTTTCTGATTGCCGGGAGCGTTGCCAGTGCGGCGGCGGGCAGTTCGCTCAAGTCGCGCAGGCGCGCGGAATCGGCGCCGAGCGCGCCGAGAGTGGCGCCCTCCGGCGGCACCGCATCGTCGGCAAGGCGAAAGCGCCGGTCCCACAGCACGCCGGGCCGCGCTGCCACGGCTGGCGCGAGTGCCGCTTGCTCGCGCACGAGCAGCAGGCCCGGCCCAAGTTTCCCAGCCGCCAACAGGCGAATGCCGGCGATCACGGCTGGGCGCGGGTTGCCGGCAAGCGCGCGGAGCGGCGCGATGGCGGGCGGATAGTCCCGGCCGCTGAGCGCGCGCAGGAGCGCCGCCAGCGCGGCGGGCGCGATCGGGCCGGGCCGCAGAACGGCAAAACCCTCCGGGTGGATAGCCACACGATGCGCAAGCTCGGCGGCGATTTCGTCGTCCAATGCGGCACGCTGCCGGGCAGCCGCCGCAGCCGAGGCGGCCAGGCGCGCCGTCTCAGGTCCATCCCCTTCCGGATCGGCCAGTTGGGATCTAAGCCGCGTGCGGAGCGCCGCCGGGTTGCTGTTCGACGGGTCCTCGGCCCACGCAATGCCTGCGGCGTTGAGGGTGGCGCGCAGTCGGCCGGGCGGCACTGGCAGCAGCGGCCGAATGAGGCGAAGCGACGCCGTCTCGACAATCGTCGCCATGCCGGCGAGGCCGGCCTGGCCGCTCCGCGCACCTTGCCGCATCAGCACCGTTTCGGCCTGGTCACGGCGGTGGTGCGCCAGCAACAGGTCGGTGAGACCCGCCTGCCGCGCGGCCCCGGCAAGCGCCGCATACCGCGCGGTGCGCGCCGGTGCGGCGGCGGGGCGCAGGGCGCGCAAGGTGAGGATCCGGGCGGGAACACCAAAAGCGGAGAGACGCGCCGCCGCCTCGCGGGCTTCGTCGGCAGACTCGGCGCGCAATCGGTGGTCGACGATGAAAGCGAGCGGCTTGCCCCAGGCGGCGGCAAGCCAGGCGAGCGCCATCGAATCGGCACCGCCGCTCACCGCGACCGCGACCCGCCGGTCGGTCGGCCAGGGGCCGAGGGGCGCCATGAGGGCGGCGAATTCGGCTTCGGTGACTGGGCTCGTGGCCTTGATACCCTTGAAAAGATGTTCTTTTTTGAAAAAAAGAACCAAAAAACTTTTATCCGTTTAGGGCGGCACCGCCGCTAGCCAGTCAGTCCGGCCGTTGGACGCAACGAGCAAAAGTTTTTTGTTTCTTTTTTTCAAAAAAGAAACCTTCCTTTTCTTAACACCCTGCGCGCTTGCGCACAGAGGCCGCCGCGCTACGCAAACCGGCGTCCGCATGGGGAAACTCGGCTTTGAATTTTACCAGGGTTTCGCAGGCGTGCGGCTTGTCGCCCATGCCGAGAAAGGCATTCCCAACGCCGACCAGCGACTCCGCGGCGCGCGGGCTTTTCGGCGCTGCCTTGTACACCGCGTAATAGGCCGCGGCGGCTTCCTTGTAGTTGTGCTTGCCGGCGTTGGCGCGGGCCAGCAGGAACTGGGCGTCGGTGGCGCGTGGGCCGCGACCCTGCGCCAGCACCTCCTGTGCGGCCGCGGCCGCGGAATCGTAGTCGCGGCGGGCGAGCGCGGCATTGCCGAGACGCAGCGACTGTTCGGCGGTGCGGTGTGGCGCCGGCGGGGGGGCGGTGGGCGTCGGTGTCGGGGTGAGCGACATGTCGCTTGGCACCGATTGGGTGTTGTCCGGGTTGTCTGGCGACGCCTGGCCCGCTGCCGGGGGGGCGCCGTTCGGATTCAGTTTGAAGGCGAGATCGCCGATCTGTTTCGCCAGATCGTCATGGTCGTGCTGCTCGGTGTTGGAGAGCTCCTCCACCTTGCCTTGCAAGGCGCGCATTTGTTCCTCGAGCGCGGAGACGCGCACCAGAAGCTGCGCGACGATGTCACCGGAGGGCGGCGGCCCGCCTTCCTGTTGCGGCGGTGGCGCGTACTGGCCTTCCTGCGGCGGCTGCGGTTGCGGTGCCGCCTGGTTCTGCAGTTGCTGCAACTGCTGCAATTCCTGCCGCAGTTCCAGGATTTCGTTTTCCAGCGCGATGCCCTCGCGGCTTTCGATCTGTGCGAACGCCGGACCCGCCATCAGCACCGCTACCGCGGCCAGAACCACACATCGCATGCGCCCGTTCTCCACGCCCCCCAAAAACATAAAAAAAGTCCAGGAGCCTGGCTCCTGGACCCCGTACCGTGTTCGGCATCGAACCGGCAAGGCAAGCCTCGCCCGTCATGCACCCAACCAGGCCCGCCGAGGCAAGCCCCGGCGCGTTACCAGCTGGCTTACTTGACGGAGGAAATGGCGTTGCGGTTCTGCGCCCAGGCTTCCTCGTTGTCGCCAAGGGCCGTCGGGCGGTCCTTGCCGTAGCTGATGGTGCTGATGCGGGAGGCGGAAACGCCCTTCGCGACCAGATATTCCTCGGCGGCATGGGCGCGGCGGTTGCCGAGCGCCAGATTGTATTCCTCGGTGCCGCGATCATCGCAATTACCGGCGATCTGGAACGAATCCTGCGGATATTTCTGCAGGAAAGCTGCCTGCTTATCCAGCGTCGCTTGTGCCGCGTCGCTCAGGCTGGAGCTATTGAATTCGAAGAAAACCCGGTCGCCGACATTGGCCACGAGGTCTTCCTGGCTGCCCGGCACGGGGCCGGTCGGCGCGGTGCTGGTCATACCGCTACTGTTGGCGGTGTTACCGGTCTCGGCTGGTTTGCCGGCGCAGGCCGCCAGCAGGGCGAGGGCGGCGAGGGCGCCCATGGTGTGGAGTTTCATTCTGTAAGGATCCCTATTCCCCTGGGGTGCATGGCGACGTTGCGGCAACAACGCGTTAGGCGCGCGATCGTTGCTGCGGCGCGGTGGAATTACGCGCGCGCTGCCGGGCCGGTCAAGGCGGGCCGGACAGAATGAGTAACAATTCAGGTATGTTGTCAATTTGCCAGGCGCTCGTCGGCGCGGCTACGTATTCAGCGGCGACCAGGCCGGGTCCGATGCATCCGTGGGCGTGGGTATCTCCCGCTCATTGAAACCGGTGATGTCTATGGAGACCAGGCGCGACGAGAAACCGTGGCCGTATTCGTCCACGCTGCGGGTTTCGCGCCAGAACATAAGGACGCGGCCGTTGGGAGCGAAGGTGGGACCTTCCACGGAATAGCTTTCCGACAGGATGCGCTCGCCGGTGCCGTCCGGGTGCATGACGCCGATAGCGAAAGTCTGGCCGGACAGCCGCGTGTAGGCGATCAGGTCGCCACGCGGCGACCACACCGGCGTCGCATAGCGACCGTGGCCGAAACTGATGCGCCGCGCGCCGCTGCCGCCGGCACTCATGATGTAGAGCTGCTGGTCGCCGTCGCGGTCTGAATTGAACACGATCTGGCTGCCGTCCGGACTGTAGCAGGGACTGGTGTCGATGCTGCCGGAGCTGGTGAGGCGCCGGGCGGCGCGGCTTGCCACGTCGACCACGAAGATGTCCGAGCCGCCGCCGCGCGTGACGGAAAGGATGCAGGACGCGCCATCGGGGCTGAAGCGAGGCGCGAAGCTCATACCCTCGAACTCGCCGAGGGTGGATTGGTGGCCGGTGTTGAGATCGTAGAGCAGCACGCGCGGTCGGTTGTTGGCGTAGCTCATGAAGGCGATCTGGTCGCGCACCGGATTGAAGCGCGGGGTGAGAACGAGCCACTGGCCATCGGTCAGGATGCGGTTGTTGGCGGCGTCCTGGTCCATGATGGCGAGACGCTTGGTCTGCCGGCCGCGCGGGCCAGTCGCCGCGACATAGACGATGCGGGTGTCGAAATAGCCTTTTTCGCCCAGCATGCGCTCGTAGATCACGTCGCCCATGATGTGGGCGATGCGGCGCACGTTGCTGCTGGTATAGGCGGTGCCTTGCAACTGTTGCTGGGTCAACACGTCCCATAGGCGGAACTCGACCCGCGTCTGGCCGCCGCCGGCGTCGGTGACCGTGCCGGTGACGACTGCCTGGGCGCCAATAGCTTTCCAGTTCGGGAAATTCGGGGCGGTGGGGTTCGCATCCGCGGCAGAAATGAAGGCGGCCTGATCGATCGGCCGGAACAGACCACAATTGGTGAGGTCAGCGGTCATCACCTTGTTGATCGTTTCCGCCGCCGGGGAGCCGCCGAGCACGGGCAGCGCGATGCGGATGGGATCCTGCAAAGCGTGATCGACATCGATTACCGGCTGGCCCCCCGCGCCGCCGGCTTGGGCAGGTGCCGTGGGTGCGAGGGCGGCTGGCGCGGCGAGGCTCTGCGCCAGCGCCGGGCCGCCGGCGAGCAGGCCGGCGCCCCCTGCCAGGAAACCGCGCCGCGAAAATGGGGGGAGGAACATCGGGCAGGTCTCCTTCAAGGTCGGAATCGGAATGTCAGTTGCGCGGTCTTGCCCAAAAGGTTCTGGGGCATCGGAAAGTTCGCGCACTCGGGGTCAAGCGTGGCGCGCACGGCACGCTCGGCGAAGGCGCGGAACGCGGGGTCGGCGTTCTCGCGGGCGATGTCCGCGGGCGAGACCTCCGCCTCGCGCGCCGTGCCGCTCGCATCGATGGTGACGGTGATCATCGCGGAATAGGTCGCGTAATCGCGCGCCGCCGTGTCCTCGCTGTAGCAGCGGCGGACATACTCGCCGATCTGTTTGCGCTGATTTGCGGAGAGCGCGCCGGTCAGGTTGCCGTGCGTGGTCAGCGCACCGCCGCCCACGACGCCGCCGCGCTCCGGATTATAGCGGTGCTTCGGTGGATGCACCTGCGGCTGGTCGGCCAGCATTTTTTCCAGCGTGTTGTCGATCGCCGAGGTGTCCGGCACCGCCTGCTTGGTTTCGTGCGGCTGCGAGCGCTGCGACACGATCTTCGGCGGCGGCGTCTGGGCCGGCTTCACTTTCTGCTGTGGGGGCGGCGGTTTCGGGGTTGGCGTGGGCGTGATGTCGGGCGGCGGCATCGGCGTCGGTTCCGGCGCTTTCGTCATTTCCGGCTGCGGTATCGGCGGCGGCGGCGGTGGTGGTGGTGGCGGCGCGATATCGAGCGGCGCCTTTTCCGGCGCCTGCAAGGCCGGGTTCATTGTCGCCGGGGTGGAGGCATCTGCCGGCGCGGCGATTTTCGAGGGCTTTTCGCCTTTTTGCGGTGCCACGTCGGCGGTGCCGGAGAATTCCACCGAAAAGCTTTCCTCCGGCGGCGCCGGCGGCACGGTGAAGGGCACACCCACGATCAGCAGCAGCAGAAGGAAAAAATGCATGCCGGCGGAGTAGGCAGCGCTCCGCTTCAGCGAGGCGTCCATACGTGGCATCAGCCCCCGGGCTTGGTCGGGGCCTGTTCGGCCAGCAGCGCCACCTTAGTGAAGCCGCCCTGTGCGATGGTGGCCATCACCTGCATGACCTCGCCGTACTCAATGCCCTTGTCCCCGCGGACGAAAATGCGCCGCGTCATGTCGCCGTTGGCGATGGCAGCAAGTTTCGTCACCAGGCCTTGCAGGTCTACTTCCGTGTCCTGAAGAAAAATTTTGCCCTGGGCGTTGATCGAGACGGTGAGCGGCTGGCTGTCCGAATTGAGCGGCTGGGCGTTGGCGTTCGGCAAGTCGACATTCACCCCGCTGGTCATCAGCGGCGCCGTCACCATGAAGACAATCAGCAACACCAGCATGACGTCCACGAGCGGCGTGACGTTGATTTCCGCCATCGGCCGGTAGCGGCCGCGGCCGGTCTTGCCGATCAGGCCCGCCGCCATGTCAGGCGCGCTCCTCGATCTGGCGGGACAGGATGGAGCTGAACTCCGAGCCGAACCCTTCGAGACGCGCGGCGAAGCGGGAGAGGCTGGTGCTCAACTGATTGTAGGCGAGCACCGCCGGAATGGCGGCGACCAGGCCCATGGCGGTGGCGAACAGCGATTCCGCAATGCCCGGCGCCACCACGGCGAGGTTGGTGTTGTGCATGGAGGCGATGGCCGAAAAACTATGCATGATGCCCCAGACGGTGCCGAACAGGCCGACGAACGGCCCGATCGATCCTACCGAAGCCAGGAACACCATCATGCGTTCCAGACGCTGCATCTCGCGGGTCACCGCCACGTTGATGGCGCGATCGATGCGGTCGCGCACGCTGCCGCGCGCAAGGTCGGCGCCCGCAACCCGCGCGCTGCGGCGCCACTCACCCATGGCCGCGCCGAAAATGGCGGCGATCGGGTGTGTCGGCCGCGCGCCTTCCAGGTCGTAAAGATCCTCGAGGCTGCCGCCGGACCAGAACCGGTCCTCGAACGCGTCGGCCTCGCGGTTGACCCGGCGGAGCGCCGTGATTTTTTCGAAAACGATGGCCCAGACGCAGACGCTGGCGATGAGCAGCAGCAACATCACCAGCTTCACAACGATGTCGGCTTCCAGGAACAGGCTGACCAGGGACAGATCTCCCCCTGGCGTTCCTAGCGGCGCGGTCTGAACGGCAGCTTCCGGCATACTCTCTCCAAAACCCGGTGTTTCAGGCCGCCAGCGCGGCGCGCCAGCGCGGCGGTATGCGCGCCGCCGTCCCCGCCGCCTTCACGCCCTCTGCCTTCACGCAGACGAGCAGAACGCGTGCCACAACGATCGGCGCCCCCAACGCCATCCCTTCCGGGAAGAATTCCTGGCGCAGCGTGACGGTTGCTCCGGTTGCCGAAACTGATTCGGTCCGAATCGTCAGCAAGTCGTCCAGCCGCGCCGGGCGCAGATACTCCAGTTCCACGCGACGTACCATGAACATCACGCCATGTTCGGCGAGCATGGCAGCGTGCGGCAGACCGGCCGCGCGCAGCGCTTCCGTGCGGGCGCGCTCGGCAAAACGCAGATAGGCGGCGTGGTAAGCGACGCCGCCGGCGTCGGTGTCTTCATAATAGACGCGCACCTGGTGCGAATGAGTAATCATGAAGCGTTGTTCAGAAGATCGCTAAGCAGGTCGCGCGGCATGGTGGCGGGGAGGGTAAGGCCCAGATGCCGCCAACCGGGCTCGCCGAGCACGCGCCCGCGGCTGGTGCGGAGCACGAAACCCTCCTGAATCAAGTAAGGTTCCGTGACGTCCTCCAGCGTATCCCGCGCTTCCGAAAGCGCCGCGGCGAGTGTCTCCACGCCCACCGGACCGCCGGCATGGTGCTCGGCGATGCGCCGCAAGTAGCGCCGGTCGGCGGCATCGAGGCCGGCCGCGTCCACTTCCAGCCGGGTCAGCGCCGCGTCAGCGGCGGCGCGATCGACGGGCGACGTGCCCGATGTTTGCGCAATGTCGCGTACCCGCCGCAGCAGGCGGCCGGCGATGCGCGGTGTGCCACGGCTGCGGCGGGCAATCTCGGCCGCGCCCGCCTCGGTGAGGGCGAATCCCAGTTTTTCGGCGCCGCGCGCGACGATCAAGGTCAACTCGGCAGGGGTGTAGAAGATCAGGCGGAGCGGTATGCCGAAGCGGTCGCGCAGCGGCGTTGCCAGCAGGCCGGCGCGGGTGGTGGCGCCCACCAGCGTGAAGGGCGCGAGATCGATGCGCACGCTGCGCGCCGCCGGCCCCTCGCCGATGATGAGGTCGAGCTGGAAATCCTCCATCGCCGGGTAGAGCACTTCCTCGATGGCGGGCTGCAGGCGGTGAATCTCGTCAATAAAGAGTACGTCGCGCGGTTGCAGGTTGGTCAGGATGGCGGCGAGGTCGCCGGCGCGCTGGATGACCGGGCCGGAGGTGGCGCGAAAGCCGACACCGAGCTCGCGCGCGACAATCTGCGCCAGCGTGGTTTTGCCGAGGCCCGGCGGCCCGTGCAGCAGCACGTGATCGAGCGCCTCGGCGCGTGCGCGGGCGGCTTCGATGAAAATGGCCAAATTCTCGCGGCTGGATTGCTGGCCGACGAACTCGCGCAGGGTTTGCGGCCGCAGGCTAACCTCGGCGGCGTCCTCCGCGATGCGCTCGGGCGTCAGCGGGTTGGTGTCGTCCGGAATTTCGGGAGGGGTCGCCACGGCGCGTCGCTAGCAGCGGGCGGCGAGTCGAGGGGGTTAAGAGTCGGTCATCGGCGGCGCCGTTTCGCGCCGGAATAAGAGCGCCGGTCCACGCGTCCTTGAAGCAAGCCGGTCAGAGCGCCTCACGGGGAAGCGCGGGCCGGCGGCATAAGGGACATTCACATGGCATTTCGCACCGCCCTCCTCACCGTCACGCTGCTTGCGGCGGCACCGGCATACGCCGGCAGCTTCGTGCAAACCAATCTGACCTCGGACGGCAGCATTTCTGCCGCCAACACCGATCCGAATTTGAAGAACCCCTGGGGCGTCTCCTATGCGCCTGGTGGGCCGTTCTGGGTGTCGGACAACGCCACCGGTCTGACCACTCTTTATAATAGCGCCGGCGTGCCGCAATCGCTCGTGGTCACCATACCGGGTGCCAAAGGCAGCACCGGCCCGAGTGCCCCTACCGGCCAGGTGTTCAATCCCAGCAGCACCGATTTCATCGTCAAGGAGGGCAGCAATTCCGGCGCCGCCGCCTTCCTGTTCGCCACCGAAGGCGGCACGATTTCCGGATGGAATTTTTCCGTCGACAGCGGCAACGCCATAAACAAGGTGGACATGTCCGCCAGCAGCGCGACGTTCAAGGGGCTCGCCTATTACACGGACGCGAAAGGCAAGAATTATCTCTATGCGGCGGAACTTCACGGCGGCACCGTCGATGTTTTCAACGGCAAATTCAAAATGGTCAATTCATTCCGCGATACCACGCTTGAATCGGTCTATGCGCCGTTCAACGTCGCGGTGATCAACGGCAATATATACGTTGCCTATGCCTGGGTGAACAAACAGCGGAACGATGTCATTCCGCATCCCGGCTGGGGCGTCGTGGAGCAGGTTGACGCTGCCGGCAACGTGCTGGCCAAATATGTCGGTGGCAAATTGAACGCGCCATGGGGCCTGGCGATCGCGCCCAGCGGCTTCGGCCATTTCGGTGGCGACCTGCTGGTCGGCAATTTCGGCGACGGCCACATCACCGCCTTCACGCCTGCGCTGACCGAGGTGGCGCAACTGAAAATCGGCAAGAAGGCGGCGGCGATCGATGGCCTCTGGGCGCTCATTGTCGGCAATGGCGGATCGGGCGGCAGCGCCAGCGATATCTATTTCACGGCCGGACCCAATGATGAAGCGAATGGCCTGTTTGGATCGCTCTCCTTTGCAAAGAGTCCCTGACAGGGAGAGTGAAGCGTGCCTGGCCCATCTGCCCGGTGCTGGCCAGGCACGCGACTTTGCCTTGTCCCAGGCGGCGCACAGCCGTACGCCGGGCGCACCGGCTTTCTGTTCATGGTTCCGTTCATGTCCATCCGCCCGTGAGTGCACGCCCTTCCCCGGAATTCGGCCAGGCGCTGATCGCGGCATTGCCGGCGGCGCGGCGCTACGCGACAGGTTTGTGCGGCGAACGGGCGCTGGCCGACGACCTGGTGCAGGATGGTATCGAGCGCGCCTTGCAGCGTTGCGAGCAGTTGCAGAGCCTGGAGCGGATCGGCGCCTGGCTGCGAACCATCGTGTATAATCTTTACATGGATGAGCTTCGCCGGCGCCGCGGCCGCGGGGCAGGAGTGGATGTGGCTGAGCTCACAAATGATTTGAGCCTGAGCACGCCAGCGCGCGATGGGACAGCCATGGCCGACCTCACGCGCGCCACGGCGCAATTGAGCGTGGAGCACCGGCAGATATTGGTGCTGGCCGGCGTGGAAGAGCTTTCCTATCGCGAAATGGCGGACGAACTGGCGGTGCCGATCGGCACCGTCATGTCGCGCCTGGCACGCGCCCGCGCCGCGCTGCGCGGCGCTTTGGAGGGCGCTACGGCCCCGTCGGGCAGGACCGTGCGGGGGCTGGCATGACCGCACGGCCAACTATTCCGGACGAAATCCTCAGCGCCTATATCGATGGCGAACTGGCCTCGGATCGCGCCGAAGCGGTGCTGAATGCGGCACGGGATGATCCGGCGATTGCGGAGCGCATTGCGGCATTCCGATCCGACAAGGCGTTGCTTGCCGCCGCCTATATTCATGTCGGCGACGATGCCATACCGGATGCCTGGCGCAGCCGCATTGTCGCCGCGACCGCGCCGAACATGATCCCATTGCGCCAGCGCGCGCCGCGGCGAAAATGGCCGATCGTCGCCATGGCGCTGGCCGCCTGCCTCGCCATTGTGACGCTGACGACGCTGCTGCGACCCACGGCGCCCGCCAGCGCCATTCTGGCCGAGGCGAATGCGGCGCGGCTCGGCGCACTGACGGCAAGCGCTCGCTTTGCGGGCGACGCCCCGGGTGATTACGCCGTGCGCGAGGCGGCCCTGCGGCAAGCCGTTGGGCTGAAGCTGCATATACCCGACCTGTCGCAGCAGCACTGGCGGCTTGCCGAACTGGATACCTACGCGCACGCCGCCGCGCTGCGCTATCGGAGCGATACCGGCCAGATGCTCACCATCTATGTGCGGCAGAGCGAAGGGGCGCCACGATTCGACTTGCTGAAACAAGGCAATATACGCACCTGCATCTGGCAGGATGAGGTGGTGGGCACGGTGATGATGGGCGACATGAGCGCCGGCCAGATGATGCGCGTGGCGAGTGCCGCCTATCTGGCGCTCAATTCATGAATGCGGCAGGCTCCGCGCGCCACGGGTAGGCGGAGCGTCGGAGCATGCACGGTACGGCCGGGGACGAGCAGCGTTTTCGCCTGAAGCCGGTGCCCATTCTGGTCACCGTCGCGCTCGGTGTCGGCATTCCCTACCTGGCGGCTTTCTGCGCACTGGTCTCGCACCGGTTCCTGGGTACCGCCTCGCCGCACGCCCTTTTGCCGTGGCTTTATGTACAGCACGGGTTTCAGCTTCTGCTGGCGCTCGTCGCCATTGCGATCCTGCGGCGATTCATTCCGGCGGATTACGGACTGCACTGGCCGCGGGAGAAGACCTATATCGGGCCGGCAATTCTGTGGGGCGTGGCGTTCGGCGTGCTGATGACGCTGGTAGATTACGCGCCGCAGTTGCTGCATGGTGGCAAGCCGGCGCTCGATTATCCGCTTAGCACGGCAAACATCTCCGGCTGGCTGGTATTCGAGGGCATTTATGTCGGGCCCACCGAGGAAATACCATTTCGCGCCTTGCTCGTGACCTATCTTGCCGCGACGATGCCGGGACGCCTGCGCGTTGGCCGCTTCGAAATGAACTGGGCCGGCGTGATCGTGGCGCTGATCTTCGCGCTGCTGCACGCGAACAATTTTTTCACGCGCGACTGGCCGATGGCGCTCGGTCAACAGATCTACGCCTTCGCGCTGGGCGTGCTGTATGCCTACTGGCTGGAAAAATCCCGCAGCATCGCTGCGCCGATCGTCGGCCACAACGTTGGCGACGTTACGGAATATGCAATCATGTTTCTGTGGGTGGGATTGGCGTAAGAAGACAAGGAAGATGTTCTTTTTTGAAAAAAGAACCAAAAAACTTTTGTCTTTTGGTCGGAAATGAAGACGCTTCCTAGACATTGGCCGCTGCCCAATTACCGGTGCCGATTGAGCGGTTCCTTTGGCGGCCACGGTCAGCCAGTTCCAGGCGTTTTTTGCAGGCTTCGACAATGTGGTCGTAAATGCCCCGGACGGCTGCGCAAGGTTTGGTTTGCCGCAAATAGCCCCAGGCATTCTCCATTGGCTTCAATCCGGGGGCGTAGGGCGGTACGGAGCAGCCTGATGTTGTCAGAAGTACGAAAGCGGGGGCGCACAAACCTTATCATCGTCCCTACTGCTGGTATTATCGGCTACTGTAGGAATCTCCGGCCTAGTTGAGACAAGTTCTGAATGGCTTGACGTGCCGAGCATTTAGCATACGATATGTTTCGAGTAGTAAGGTGCTGCCCGTGCTGGCGGGGATGATTGAGCGTCTTGGGGGAAATTGAATGAAGCTATTGCGTCGTTGTCTGATGGCGGTCACCCTGAACTGCGCAGCCATGGGATCAGGGAACGCGGCCAGTATCAAGACATTGCACAAGTTCACTGGTCATCCAGATGGCGCAGACCCCGTTGGTCCGCTGATTAACGTCGGATGGATGCTTTATGGAACGACTAAGCTCGGCGGCAAGTCTCGGCGAGGCAGCGTTTTCAAAACCGACCTTGCTACCAATACGACAGCGGTAATCTACAGCTTCCGTAAGCAGGATGACGGGCATTACCCTGTCGCCGGCTTAATCAATGTCAACGGGTCGCTTTTTGGGGTAACGACCAAAGGTGGAACGAGCGACTGCGGCACTATCTTCAAAATCGACCCAACCACTGCAACGGAGACCGACGTCTTCGACTTTGATGGCGAAGACGGGATATTTCCATATGCTTCACTGACCAAGGTTGGAGGCACACTTTATGGAACTGCATCGGAGGGCGGGACAGGGAATGCTCAGGGAACTGTCTTCAAATTCGATCCAACCACAGGTGTTTTGGTCGTTCTCCACAGTTTCCAAGGTTACGCGGACGGCATCCTTCCTTACTCCAAACTGATCAAAGTCGGTGGCTCGCTTTTCGGAACAACCTATGGCGGTGGGGGCGCCGGCGGTGTCTGCAATGCGTTCGGCTGTGGCACCATATTCAAGGTTGATTTGAGTACCGGCACGGAAGAAATTGTCTATAGCTTCAAAGGCAGCAACGACAGTTCCTTTCCAACAACCGGGATGATCTACCTAAGTGGTTTGCTTTATGGAACATCATATGGTGGCGGAACAAACGGCAATGGCACGGTCTTCCAGTTCAATCCTGTCACAGGAGCCGAGAGAGTGGTTTACAGCTTTAATGGTGGCGCTGACGGCGAGTATCCGATCGCCGCGCTGACGGATGTCGGCGACACGCTATTTGGGACCACGATTGGGGGCGGAGCGGACAATGTCGGCACCATCTTCCAGCTTAACCCGGAGACGGGGGCGGAGAGCGTCGTGGACAGTTTCAAAGGGCCGGATCAGCGCGAGCCTTATGGGGCTTTGATCAAGGTCGGCAATCACCTCTATGGCACAACGAGTGGGCAGGCTGCGGGCAAGAGTCGGTCGAAGGCCGGCTCCGTGTTCAAGCTCAAACTGCAACCGTGATGGCTTTCGTGTGCCCGGACGGGTACGTGGCAATATTACGGGGTGACATGTAGTGGCGAGGGGATTCTTAGTAGCTCTTTGCGCTTCTCGTCAGGCATACCCCGTAATTCCCAACCACATCCGGCACCTGAATTGCGCGGGTTGCTCCGGCCGGTCGCCGCCGACGGCACGCGCTAGCGACGTCGTCCATCCTCCATGCGGTGCCTCCAGCTACGTGCCGGGGCCCTCTTTGGGCCCGTCGCGCCAACAACTTCCTTGGCCCAAATTCTATCTATCGGTCCGCGATGTTTGCATCACGCTATATTTGCAGATGCGCCGGTCGACCGCGATTCCGACGTGCAGCCTGCTAGTCCTTTATTAGGCTTCTTTTTTCAAAAAGAAGCTGTCCTTTTTTATTTCAGCGAACTGGCCGCCAATGCGTCAGCTTCGAAGTTGTCGGGCTGGTGGGGCGCGGTAACGCGGTAATAGCCCGAAGGGCCGCCGAACGAGAAATCGTAGCAGTAGCCGCCTTGCAGCAGATCGTACACATACTGGGCGCCGATGATGACGGCGGGAATTTTCGGCAGCAAGGTCATCGTGCCTTCGCCGAATTTCCACAGTTTTCCGCTATCGTCCCATTCCTCGCTGTAGACGGCAAGCCAGGTGTCCTCGTCGACATAGAGGCGGCGGCGTGGAACGACGTGGTGCTGGCCTGGCGCGAGCGTGCCTTCCACCACCCACACGCGATGAAGTTCGTAGCGCAGCCTATCCTGGTTGGCGTGCTGGCCACCCATCACGTCGCGCGGCGGCGCGCGATTGAGCCGATCATTGTTGTAGGGCACATAGATTTCGCGCTTGCCGAGCAGGCGGAAATCGTAGCGGTCCGGGCCACCGAAGAAGAGATAATAATCGTCCAGCGATTCGTAGCCGGAGGAATCGGCATCCGGCGTGTCATACGAGAGTGACGGCGCCTTGCGCACGCGGTGCTCGCCAGGCAGGTAGCGCCAGGCGACATATTTGTCGCGCGCGACGTCCAGCGGCTGCCACGCAATGTAGGCCTCGCCGGCGCGCGCCGGCGGCGCATCCTGCAGGCGACGCGTCTTGAAGTAGTAGGCGCCAATATTTTCCGGCGTCGCGCCGGCCGCGTAGTAGGGAAAGTCGGTGATTTCGCTATAGCCGGCGCTCTGCTGAATGGACCCGTCGCCGCTCGCCACGTAGGTGGCAACATGCGCCTCGCGCGCTGCACCCCAAAAGGCGAGCAAATGGTTCCAGACGATTTCGGTGCCATTGGCGGGAATGGGGAACGGCACGCCGCCCGCGGCGCCGGCGACCCCATACTTGATTCCTTCCGGCGCCGCGCGGGCACGCGTCGCATTGCGAAAAATGTTGTCGTACACGGCGGCTGGCGCGACACCGGTGCGGTGCGCGGGGAATACCCGCATGCGGTAATCCGGGAAATGGGCAAACAGGGCGAGTTGCCCTTCCGGGAGGCGATCCCGGTAGCGCTGGTAATTCGCATGATCGATGATGAGCAGGGGCGTTTCGGTGCCGGCGGGATCGGCCGGCGTGACGGCACCGGTCCAGGCAGGTATCGTGCCATCGGCGTTGCCGGCGCGCTCCGCCCCGGTGGGGGTGAGGCGCCCGCGCAGCGCCTGCGCGGCGGCGTCGCTGACGGCGGCGCGACCGGGGGACGCGGCCAGCATCAGGGCACATGACATTACGACTACGGACTTTGGGGCGATGACGTATTTGGGATGCATCCAGTCTCCGCGGGCGAACCTCGCGCCGTGCTAGCAGGTGGCTGCATCCCTGCCCAGCGCGCGGCGTTTCTGCTGGCTTTGCTCATTATCAACGGCGCGGCCCGCGGCGCCGATTTCGGTGAAGTCGGCGATTTCGACATACGGCTGGATACCACCCTGCGCGAGACCATGGGACTGCGTACGGGCGGCGAACAGAGCGGCGTGCTCGCCGACATCAATGCCGACGACGGCGACCGGGCGTTTCCCCACGGCCTTATTTCAGCGCGGACCGACATTGCAACGGAGCTGACCGCGGAACATGGCGATCTCGGGTTCGATCTGTCCGCGGATGGCTGGTACGATCCGGTTTATCAGGGACAAAGCGGCGGCGATTCGCCGGCAACCTTCAACCCCGTGTCAGTCCATTACGATCAGTTCCCGGCGGCGACGCGGCGCCTGCTGGGTGGCGATGCCGAGCTGGACAATGCATTCGTGCAGGATCGTGTCGATATCGCTGGGCTGCCGGTGTCGGTGCGGCTGGGACGGCAAACGCTGCTGTGGGGCGAAAGCCTGTTCTTCGCAAGCAACGGCATCGCCGGCGGACAGGCGCCGGTGGACACGATCAAATCGCTGAACGCGCCCCTGGCCACCGCGCGTGAACTCTATTTGCCGGTGACGCAGCTGTTCGCGCGCATCGAACTGCGGCCGGGGCTGGCGATCGAGGCCTATGATCAGGTCGAATGGCGTCGCGACCGGCTGCCCGGCGTTGCCAGCTATTTTTCCACAACTGACATACTCGACGCCGGCGGTGAACGTCTGCTGCTGCCGAATTGGGGACCGCTCTACCGCACCGCGGATAGCACGCCCAACGGCTTCGGCCAGTTCGGGCTGGCGCTGCGCGCGCAAAGCGACCGCGTCGATCTCGGCCTTTACGCCTTGCGATTCGATGCGAAATCGCCGCAACCGGTCTATAAAGAAAGTGCCGGTACCTATCATCTGATTTTCCCACGCGGCATCGAGCTGTACGGCGCCAGTTTCAGCACCTATGCCGGCAGCGGGACGATCTCCGGCGAAATCTCGTTCCGCCGCAACATGCCGCTGCTGGCGGGTGGCCCATCGCTTGGCGGCAGCGCCGCGATCGGCGGCGGTGGTATCTATGCGGCCGCCGAACTGCCGGTGAGCACCTACTATCCGCCACAGCCGCCCGCGCCGCTGACAAGCGGCTTCGCGGTCGGCGAGACCTGGCAGGCGCAACTTTCCTACGAGGCGCAATTGCCGCCAAGCCGCTGGTGGCAGGGCGCCACCATACAATCGGAGCTGGCGACAAACGATTTGGTCGATGTTACCGGCGGACATCCCTATGTTTTGGCCGGCCGCACGCATTTCGCGGCGTCCTGGCAGGGCGTGTTCACACCGCAATATTTCCAGGTGCTGCCGGGTCTTGACATCACATTGCCGCTGGGCCTCGGCTATACGCCAATCGGCCGATCCAGTATCGATTCGGCCATGTACGCAGGCGCCGGCGATGCTACCGTTTCGGTTTCCGCAACCTACCGCCAGGTGTGGCAGGGCGCGGTTTCATTCACGCATTTCATCGGCGGCGCGACAGCGCAGAAACTGGCGGATCGGGATTTTGTTTCTGTTTCCGTGGCGAGAACCTTCTGAGGGGCAAAGCGAAGATTCTTAACCGCCTGAGCAGGGCAACCATTTG
>DATJOH010000131.1:0-8749 GCA_035507235.1 Acetobacteraceae bacterium | reverse complement strand
GCGAGGTTCACCAGCACCTGATCCAGTTGCGTCGGGTCCACCTTCACCAGCCGGCTCGGCTCCTCCAACTCAACGCGGAGGGTGATGTTGCGGCCGAGCAGGCGGCCGATCAGCGCGGCGGCGTCGCGCACGGCGTCATTGAGGGCGAGCACGCGGGGTTGCAGCGTCTGCTGGCCGCCGAAGGCGAGCAATTGGCGCACCAGGGAGGCGCCGCGGGCCGCGCTGGTGCGGATCTGCGCCAGATCTTCCTGGCCCGCGAGATCGATATGCGGCCCGAGATCTTCCGCCGCGCCGCTAATGGCGGTGAGCAGGTTGTTGAAATCATGGGCGATGCCGCCGGCAAGCTCGCCCACCGCCTGCAGGCGCTGCGCCTGGTCCAGTTGCGCCTGCAAGGCGCGTTCGGCGCGCAAATCGAGCAGGCGGAGCACCGCGGCCGGTTTTTTCAGGCCCGTCGGCACCAGGCTGAGCGCCACCGGGATCGCGCCTGAAGCTGCCAGAATTTCGCCGACACCGGCATAGGGGTTCGCCGCGCGCACCGCGTCGCGCACGTCGCCTGCCGCCGGTGCGGCAAGCAGCAGATCGCCGCCGCACAGGCGATCGGCGCCGGCGCCGCCGCGAATCACCTGGCCGTCGGCATCCAGAAGCACCACGGCGGCATGCGGATCACCGAGCAGCGCGTCGACGAGCGCCCGCGATGTGGCGGCGAACCACCGCCTCATCGGCCGGAAGGGCCCGACCGAAATCGCTTACCGAACGGGGCGGCTGCGCAAACGCCAGACATAGGCCACCACCTCGGCAACCGCTTTGAAATGCTCGAGCGGGATCTCCGCATCGAGCTCCACCTGGAACAATGCACGCGCAAGTGGTGGGTTTGCAACCATTGGTATGCGGTGCTCCCGCGCTTCCTCCCTTATGCGTGCAGCTACCTCGTCCACGCCCTTGGCGACCACACGCGGTGCGGCGCGGGAGCCGCGCTCGTAGGCGAGGGCAATGGCGTAGTGCTCGGGGTTGGTGACGATCACCGCGGCCCGCTTGATCTGCGCCATCATGCGGCGCTTGGCGCGGGTGCGGGCCAGCATGCGTATGCGCTGGCGCATCTGCGGATTGCCCTCCGCCTCCTTATGCTCGTCCTTCATTTCTTGCTTGCTCATGCGGAGCTTTCTGGCGTGGTGCACGCGCACCCAGAAAAAATCCGCCCCGGCAATCGCCACCTGGGCGCCGCACAGGATCATCAGCAACCGCGCCGCCTCGGCCAACAGCCGGTGGCCGAGCACCGCCGGGGGGAAATAGGCGGCAGCGCCCAGGGTCGGCAGCAGACGCCGCAGCGCAAGCCAAAGTGCCACAGTCAGTACACCGAGCTTGGCGGTGGATTTTGCCGCCTGCACCAGTGTTTCGGACGAGAAGATGCGCTTGATGCCGCGCAGCGGGCTGACGCGGGAGAAATCCGGCTGCAACGCGGCGATGCGGAGCAGGAACCCGGTTTGCAAGGCCCCCACCGCGAGGACCGCCAGGATGGCGCCGGCGGCACTGGGCAGCACCGCGCGCAGGAGTGACAGAGCGGCCTGGCCGAGGCCGGGATCGCCGGAAACCGCGCTGCGGCGGAGCATGTCCGCGAACCAGGCCAGCGGCGCGTTGCCGGATGCGGCGATCTGCGCCGCCAGGGCGGCGGTGCCGCCAGCCAGGCCCGCAAGCAGCGGCAATTCGCGCGAAAGCGGAATATTGCCTTCTTCGCGCGCCTTTTCCAGCCGTCTCGCGGACGCTGATTCGGTTCTGTCCTCTGCGTCAGCCATAAGCGTCAATCGTCATGCCGCGGCGGGAGTGACGCTGCTGGGGCCTAATTTTCCCTGAAGATTAGGTGGTTGATACCGATTTCGCTGACATTCGCTGTACCGACAAAGCAACGAAATATTGCTTTGCTGCATAACGGCTTCTGCCGCAGGCGCTTATCTCCGGGCATCTACGCGTCAACAGGAAAGGACTTCTTTTCTGAAGAAAAGAAGCAAAAGACTTTTATCAGTGGCTTCCACCAGCCAGTCCAAATCGGCGGATACGGGTGCTACCCGCAACGGATAAAAGTTTTTTGGTTCTTTTTTTCAAAAAAGAACTACTTCGTTTCTTTTCAAATGGTTGCCCCACTTGGGCAGTTATTTCAAAATAAAATACTTCCTCGCTGCGCTTTCGTATCACTCTTTGCGCGGGCCGGCATCAGGCTAATCGGCCGCGCTTATTCGGCCAACGCCGTGCGCGCGTCTGCCACTACCTGCTCGAACATCTCCGGTGTCAGGCGCCGTGTGGAGGTGTTGTAGCGGCTGACATGGTAGGAGTTCAGCAGTTTGAGCCCGTCGGGGAGGGTGTGCAGGGCGCCGTGGCGGAAGCGCAGCCGGCTCACTGGCAGGCCGTTCGCCTTCAGTACGGCGGCGTGCGCCAGCACACCCAGCGACAGCACGATTTTGAGGCGTGGCATCGCGGCGAGTTCCGCGGCCAGGAAGCGGTTGCAGGTGGTAACTTCCGCCGGTTCCGGCAGGTTCGCGGGCGGCACGCAGCGCACCGCATTGGTGACGCGGCAATTACGGAGCCGGAATCCGTCCGCTGCATCGGCCCCGTAGCTACCTTCGGCAAAGCCGAATTTCTTCAGGGTCTCGTAGAGCAGGACGCCAGCATAGTCGCCGGTGAAGGGGCGGCCGGTGCGGTTGGCGCCGCGCACGCCGGGCGCCATGCCTACGACGAGCATCGGCGCGGAGAGGGCACCGAAGCTCGGCACCGCGCCATTGTACCAGCCCGGATTTTCCGCGGCGTTGGCGGCGCGATAGGCGGCGAGGCGCGGGCAGAGCATGCAGTCCCGCGGCGGCGCCTCCACCGGCGCGGACTCTGCGTCGAGCGGCATCGGTTATGCGGGGGCGCGGTTACACATGGTCGTGCGGCTCGTTCGCCGGAGCCTCGGCGCCGCTGCGTGGCGCGGCGCGGGGCCGCGGCTCCATTTGCCGGCGGGTGAATTCGGGTGCGATTTCCGCCAGCTCCAGAAACTGGTCGGCTTGCCGCCGCAGCTCATCGGCGACCATCGGGGGGCTCGTGCGTATGGAGGAGACGACGGAAACCCGCACGCCGCGGCGCTGCACCGCTTCAACCAGGCGGCGGAAATCTGAATCGCCTGAGAACAACACGGCGTGATCGATCTTGTCGGCCAGTTCCAGCATGTCGATCGCCAGCTCGATATCCATGTTGCCTTTGACACGGCGCCGGCCCGTGGAATCCGTGTATTCGCGGGCCGGCTTCGTCACCAGCGTATAGCCGTTATAGGCTAACCAATCGGTAAGCGGCTTGAGCGGCGAATATTCTTCGGTTTCCAGAACCGCCGAATAGTAATAGGCGCGTATCACGTGCGCTTTTTTCCGGAAATATTCCAGCAGATTGCGATAATCCACGTCGAAGCCAAGGTTTCGCGACGCGGAGTAAAGATTTGCGCCATCTATGAATAGACACATCCGCTCGCTTGGCAGAAAGTTCATTTTCCCAGCCCCCTTCAAAATCGCCCTTCAAAAATCGCCCCCTTCAAAACCGGCACGTTCCGGCTGAAACTGCCGGCGGGGGCTTGCGCGCAACTAGCATGCGCGCCAACCGGTCACGTTGCAACAAAGCTATGATTAACCTACACCTCATCGCCCTGGGCGCAAACCTGCCGGGCCCCGACGGAACGACGCCGCTGCAGACGTGCGAACGCGCGCTGCGGCGCTTGGCTGCGCTTCCGGGCCTCGAATTACAAGCCAGGTCGCGTTGGTTCGCCACGGCACCTGTACCGCCATCCGACCAGCCGCACTATATTAATGGCGTCGCCAGGCTGGCCGGCGCCATCGCGCCGGCCGAGCTGCTGGCCAGGCTGCAGAGGATCGAGGCCGAATTCGGCCGCGCCCGCGGCGTTGCCAACGCGGCGCGCACGCTTGATCTCGATATCATCGACATGGCGGGTCTGGTTCGCGATGCACCCGACCCGATCCTGCCGCATCCGCGTGCCCATCAACGAAGTTTCGTTTTGCTGCCGCTGCGGGACGTGGCGCCGGACTGGGTGCATCCGCGCACTGGCGAAACGGTTACATCGTTACTGCAACAGCAGGCGCAGCGCTGCTAGCTTGGTACAGCCGTGCACAAGGTCGCGGGCCGGCCCTGATCGGCTGGTGGCATGGTCACGACCATGTCCGCGCACCGCCGCCGCGTTGTCACACTACCTTACAATGGCGTGCCGCACGCGCTTAGCACTTGCACAACGCGGCCGCCGGCCCTACGTCCACCCATTCCCGATATTGTTGACCCGGAGTGGCCGCCCTATGGCGCGCGTTACCGTTGAAGACTGCGTTGAACGCATCCCCAATCGCTTCGAGCTCGTGCTGCTGGCCGCCCAGCGGGCGCGCAACCTGAGCCGCGGCGAGGAACTGACCGTCGATCGCGACAATGACAAGAACCCGGTGGTGGCGCTGCGCGAAATCGCCGATGCCACGATCGAGCTTGGCCGGCTGGAAGGCGACCTCATCAAATCCCTTTCCCGCGCGCCCGAACCGGAGCCCGCGGACGAGGAGGTGCTGGACCTGATCCCCACCGACCAGAACATCTTCGGCCTGCAGGACGTCTCCGCCGAGGAGGAAGCCGCCGGTCTGCCGCAGGAAGACATGTCGCCGGACGACATCGAAGCCGCCATCGAGGCGGAACTCGGCGGCCGCCGCCGCTAGCCATGTGACGGGCGGGGCCCAGGGACCGGGGGCGAAGATGCCGGGGCGGAGGATGGCGCGATGAAGGCCACCACCCCGCCCTCGCTGCCCCGCGCCCCGGAAGGCCTGGCCTTGCGTGCCGCGCCGTCGCGGCCGGTGGCGCTTACGGACAAGATCAAATCCTACGCGCCGAACGCCGAAACCGGCCTGGTCGATGAGGCCTATGGCGTCGCCTACCAGGCACACGGCGCGCAGAAGCGCGACAACGGCGACCCCTATATAACGCACCCGCTGGCGGTCGCCGACATTCTGGCCGGCTACCGGCTGGACGTGCCCAGCATCTGTACCGCCCTGCTACACGACACGGTGGAGGATACCGGCATTACGCTGGCGCAGATCGAGCGCCAGTTCGGCGGCACGGTCGCGGGCCTCGTCGATGGCGTCACCAAGCTGACGCGGCTGGAACTGCAAAGCGACCGGACGAAACAGGCGGAGAATTTCCGTAAGCTGGTGCTCGCCATGAGCCGCGACATCCGCGTGCTGCTGGTGAAGCTGGCCGACCGCCTGCACAATATGCGCACGCTGGATTTCGTCACCAATGCGGATCGGCGCAAGCGTATTGCTCGCGAGACGATGGATATCTACGCGCCGCTCGCCGCCCGCATCGGCATGGACGCGATGAAGACGGAGTTGCAGACCCGCGCCTTCGCCATTCTGGACCCGGAAGGCTATAACTCGATCCAGGCGCGGCTCAATTATCTACGCGGCCAGGGCGCCGATGTGATCGAGGAAGTGCGGCGCGAACTGGCGCAGGTCTGCCGCGATGGCGGCGTCGAGGTGCTGGAAGTTTCGGGGCGGGAAAAATCCGCTTTCTCCATCTGGGAGAAGATGCAGCGGCGCAACATCGCCTTCGAGCAGCTTTCCGACATCATGGCGTTCCGTATCGTGGTGCCGACGCGGGAGGAATGTTACGCGGCGCTCGGTGCCATCCATGCCGCCTATCCGGTGATTGCCGGCCGCTTCAAGGATTATATTTCGACACCCAAGGCCAACGGCTATCGCAGCCTGCACACCGGCGTCACGCTGCGCCATCCGCGCAACCAGAAAATCGAAATCCAGATACGCACCCGTGCCATGCACGATGTGGCGGATAATGGGGTGGCGGCGCACTGGAATTACAAGGAAGGCGAGCGCGTCGATCCGGAGGAACTGGAGCGTTTCCGCTGGGTGCAGGATCTCCTCGAAATCCTCGATAATTCCGCGGCACCCGATGAGTTCCTCGAAAACACCAAGCTGGAACTCTACCAGGATCAGGTTTTCTGCTTCACGCCGAAAGGCCAGCTTATCCAGTTGCCGCGCGGCGCCACGCCGATCGATTTTGCCTATGCCGTGCACAGCCAGGTGGGCGATACCTGTGTCGGCGCCAAGGTGAACGGCCGCCTGACGCCGCTGCGCTACGAATTGCAGAATGGCGACCAGGTGGAAATCATGACGGCGCGCGGCGGCACGCCATCGCCCTCCTGGGAACGCTGGGTCGTTACGGGCAAGGCGCGCTCGCGCATACGCCGCTACGTGGCGCAGCAGCAGCGCGCGCAGACACTCGACCAGGGCCGCGCGGCGCTGGCGCGCGCATTCCGCCAGGACGGGCTGGACGGCTCGGAAAAAGTGCTGGAATCGGCGTTGAAAACGCTGAAATGCCCGAGCGTGGACGATCTTTATGTCGCGGTGGGCAGCGGCAATATCGGGCCGAAAGACGTCATTCACGCCGCCTATCCCGAAATGAAGGCGGCGGCGCGCGGGCCGCGCCACATGCCCTCCATGCTGACCCGCCATGGCACGGCAAAGCCGCCGTCCCGCGAGTCCGGCATGGCGGTTACCGGCCTGGTGCCCGGCATGGCCGTGCACTACGCCGGCTGCTGCCACCCGCTGCCTGGCGACCGCATCGTCGGCATCGTCAGCACCGGCAAGGGCGTGACCCTGCACACGCATGACTGTCCGACCCTGGAAACCTTCGCCGCCACACCGGAACGTTTCATCGACGTAGACTGGGATTACGCGACGCTGCGCAGCGGTGGCAGCGGCCATACCGGGCGTATCAGCGTCATTGCCGCCAACGAACCATCCACGCTCGGCGACATGGCCAACGCCGTGTCACGCCAGGACGGCAGTGTCAGCAATATGAAAATCACGAATCGCCAGCAGGACTTCATGGAAGTGCTGGTGGACGTGGATGTGCGCGACGCACGGCACCTTTCCAACGTCATTGCCGGCCTGCGGGCGGTTAGGGGTATTACGCAGGTGGAGCGGGCGCAGGGGTAGGGAAGGCTTCTTTTTTGGTGTCTGCCCAGGTGGGGGAAAAGAAAGGAAGGCAAGAAGTTCTTTTTTGAAAAAAAGAACCAAAAAACTTCTATCTGTTGCGGGCAGCATCCGACTCCGCAATTTGGATTGGATGTTGGACGCCATTGATAAAAGTCTTTTGCTTCTTTTCTTCAGAAAAGAAGTCCTTAAAAAATCCCCGCGTCACCGAAGCGGCGCGGGGATCGCAGCTTAGACGGACTTGAGGTTCGTCGCCGACATCTTGCCTTGCTGGCCGCGCTCCAGGTCGAAGCTGACCTTTTGACCGTCATTCAAGCCAGTGAGACCAGCGCGTTCCACCGCCGAAATATGGACGAAAACATCTTTCGACCCATCATTCGGCTGGATGAAACCATAGCCTTTCTGAGCGTTGAACCATTTCACGGTGCCTTCCGACATCGCGTTCTTCCTTTTGCAATCCGGCGATCCACACGATGTGAACCGGAATGCTTTTCAATTGGGGAGCACCGGCAAGCGACGAGGTCGCAAAACAAGAACGAACCCACGCTGAAAAGCGCCGTGCCGGAGCATATAGGACGTCCGGGACGGTTTGGCCAGGGGGGCCGGCGTCGCATGGCCAAAGCAGGCGCGCCCGGCTCCATAGCCGCGTAGGGCCGAGACGGGCGCGTCGATTTCACTGGGCAAATCGCACGAAGGCGGTAATCTGCCGCAGGAAGGGCAGACAGGTGGCGCATGGTCGCACGCACGTCGTCTCTCGTTGGCGGCCTGGTCGCCATCGCCGTGCCGGTTCTGGCGGCGCGGGCACAGAGTTTCCAGACTCTTTACAGCTTCACCGGGGGCGCCGACGCCGCCTATCCGGCCGGCAACCTGCTGTACCACGATGGAGCGCTGTTTGGCGCCACGTTGGGCGGCGGCGGCGTGGGGCAGGGGGCGGTGTTCAAGCTGGCCCTCGGCACGGGCAGGGAGAAGGTGCTGCATGGTTTTGCCGGCGGGGCGGACGGCAGCGATCCGGTCGGCGGACTGATCTCTTTCGGCGGCGCGATCTATGGTGCCACGAGCGGCGGCGGCCTTTTCAACTGCCTCGGATCGGGCTGTGGACTGGTTTTCCGGATCGATCCGGCAAGCGGCGCTGAAAGCACGGTGTATGCATTCGCCGGCGGCGTGGATGGCGGTTGGCCGGCGGCGGGCCTGACGGCGTTCCACGGGGCGTTGTACGGCACCACCTATCTTTTTGGCGCGACTCAGGGCGGCTATGGCACGGCATTCAAGCTGGACCCCGCGAGCGGTACCGAAACGGTGCTGCACCAATTCGGCGCCGGCGATGGCCATGACCCGATGGCGGCGCTGACGGGGCGCGGCAAGTATTTGTATGGCACCACATATGCAGGCGGCAACACCGGCTGCGCGCAGGAAGGCTGCGGCACGGTTTTCCGGATCGATGCCGCGACCGGCGCCGAGGATCTGCTGCATCGGTTTGGCAAAGGCAACGACGGCGAAAATCCCGTGGCCGGGCTTGTGGCAGTAGGCGACAGTTTTTACGGCACCACGAGCTATGGCGGCAGGAGCGCGTATTACGGCACGGTGTTCGGCCTGGATGTCGCGACCGGCAAGGAAAGGACCCTGCACAGTTTCGGTAGCGGCAAGGGTGGCGGCAATCCTGTTGCCGGCCTGACCCTGGCAAACGGCCTGCTGTACGGCGTCACCAACGATGGCGGGCTGTTCACGAAAAACTGCCT
>DATJOH010000130.1:0-3487 GCA_035507235.1 Acetobacteraceae bacterium | reverse complement strand
TCATCGGGCGAAAAACTCGATTGGATGGAGCCGGGACCGCCCGCCGTATTGGTGCCCCCCGGTCCAACCGCATTCACCCGTATCATATGTGGACCCAGTTCAACCGCGAGCGACCGCGTCATCATGGCGACGCCTGCGTTTGCCGTATTGTAATCAACTTTCCAGCGGACGGGATGCGCCGCCGCGGTGGACGCGATGTTGACGATGGCGCCGCCACGCCCTTGCGCCACCATCTGTCGCGCCACCGCCTGGCTGAGGAAGAACACCGCCTTCGTATTGACTGCCATGAAGCGGTCCCATTCCGCTTCCGTAAGCGTTTCCCAGGTAGCCCAGCCGCGCAGCGCGGCATTATTGACAAGAATATCGATGCCGCCGAACGCGGCAACGCCGGCCGCGATGATCTGCGCGTTATCCGTGCTGTTCGTGACGTCGGCCGCCGTTGCAACCACCCTGCCGCCGGCGCTGGTTATTTCCCCTGCCACCGCCTCCACTTCGGCCCCGGCAGTATCACACAGCACAAGCGCGGCGCCGGCATCCGCAAGGCGCAACGCGATGGCACGACCAATGCCGCGGGCTGCGCCGGTAACGAGCGCGACCTTTCCGTCGAGATCGAGAAGGCAAGGAGTCTTGACGAATTCCACGGACATCTCACGCCGCCTTGACGACATGCGGCGTTCGAGCCGCCTGCGTCGCGGCGACTGCGGCCACATGTCGCGCCGCGATATAGCCGAATACGAGCGCGGGGCCGATCGTGCCGCCAGGCCCGGGATAGGCGCGTGCCATGACGGAGGCCGTGGTGTTTCCCGTTGCGTAAAGACCCTCGATGACGCTGTCATCCGGCCGCAGCACGCGCGCGTGCTCATCGGTCACAAGCCCGCCATCCGTGCCGATATCGCCGGGCGCCATGCGCACCGCATAAAAGGGCGGTTTCTCAATCGGACCGAGATTGGGGTTGGGGCGACAGGTCGGATCACCATGGTGCCGATCGAAAGCACGGCTGCCACGCGCGAAATCCTCATCCACGCCGTCACGGCAGAAACCATTGAAGCGGCCTACGGTGGCGATCAGGCCGGCTGGGTCAATGCCGCATGTCGCGGCAAGATCGGCAATATTGTCCGCCCTGGCCATGTAGCCCGAACTCAGCCATTCCGCGGGCGGCGCACCCGGCTTCATCGTACCCCAGGGATAGAACCTGCGGTGCCTACTCTCCAGAATCGCGAAGCAAGGCCATTCCGCACGTTCATACATTGCCTTGCCATTATCGTGATAGGAGCCGGCCTCATCGGTAAATCGCGCGCCTTTCGCATCCACCATAATGACATGTGGTTTGGCGAGATCGAGATGGTGCATGAACGGCGCCGCCACGCCCGGTGGCAAGTCGCCATTCGCCATAATGGATGTCGGCGTATACCAGGAAAGATCCATATTATGCGTGGCCGCCCCAAGCGCTATCGCTTCCTGCAGGATTTCACCGGTGTCGCCGGGATTGGCGTTCGTCCAGCGCGGTGTAGGTTTCGGCTGCAGGCGCGCGCGCATGGCTTCGTTATGCGCGAAACCACCCGCATTCAACAGCACGCCGCGCTTCGCATTAATCTCAATCTGCTTGCCGTTACGCGTTGCGGTGACGCCAGTGACCCGCTCCCCATCCATAAGGAAGCCGGTAACACGCGTTTCAATCATTACAGAAATTTGTCTGCGCAGCGCGATTTGCAACAGGCGCCCCTGCAAAGCGGCGCCGGACCCGCGATAGGCCGTTCGCAAAAGTTTTTGTTTCAGAACACGAGTCGCCAGGGTCAGGCCCATGCGGAAGCCTGCCCAGGTGCGTTTGGCAAGCATGAGGTCATTGAACTCGCCGGAATTCATCGGCAATGTCCAGCCCTCATAGACCGACAGCCTTGCGCGCCACGCACCGAGTTCGTTGAGATCGAACAAAGGCGCCACGAGGCCACGGCCCCGCGCCATGCCGCCCGGCAACTCGTCGTGATAATCGCTCCATCCCTCCGCGCGGGCGAAAATCATGCCCTCGCTTTCCAGGAACGCGATGGCTTCAGGACCGGCGGCAAGAAACGCTTCCCGTTTCGCCGCGCTGGAACCTGGGCATGGCGGCCCGAGCAAGGCCGCAAGATACTGCCGCGCCTTTTCCGGCGTGTCGCCCACCTTCTCCCGTCGCATCAGTGGATTGTTTGGAATCCAGACGACACCGCCGGAATATCCGGTCGTGCCGCCCACCTTCCCGCGTTTTTCCACGATGACCACGGAAAGCCCGACACTGCGCGCAGCGAGGGCAGCCACAAACGCGCCCCCGCCGCTGCCGACAATGACAAAATCATATTTGTCCATTCAATCGCCGTCCGGACCGAACACGTAGTTATACAGCGCGCGGTGCATATTGGGAATTTCCGCTTCCTGCAGCGGATTCGTCCGCGATCCCGCGAACGCGCGCGACTGCATGCCCTTCTGCACCTGGCCGAAATTGGCAAAATCCTGGCTCAGAATAAGGCCGAAATTCTTCACCGTATCCTTGCTCCAGTCCGGATAAAATTCGCGGTTCAGCTTCGGCTCCGTGCCTGGCACGTACCGCATCAACGACCAGATATCGAAAATGCAGCTGTTCGGATCGTTGCCGTTCGGCCGCGCGCGGTAGGCGATCGAACCATCTACCAGCGGCAGAAATACGTGGTTGGGAAATATATGCCAGTTGGTGCCAGCCGCCGCCTGCTGCTGCGGTGTCATGGGCGGCCAGCCGGCGCCTTCCTTTTCAGCGGCCTCGCGGTGGAAGCGCTGCAACTCACCGAATATTTGTTCTGGCGGTGCGTCCGCCGGCACTTCCTCCACGACGCGGTGCGCCGCTGAAATCGCGCGTGGCGTGAACATCGCATTCAACGTCTCGTCCATTTCGTCGAAGAAATGCGCAAGCCTCGGGCGCAAATCGGCCGGTATCGGCCGCCCCGTGCGTGCCGCGGGCGCACCCGCGGGTCGCGCGTTCGGACCGAACTTATACATGCCGTGACGGCCGTACGTGCTGGCGTGATAAACATCGTCTCCGCCTTCATCCAGCAATTGCGGATGCGTGCCGCTGATATGGTAGGCCTCGTTAAAACCCTCCAACGCGGTCTTCCAATTGCACGGCAGGATGGTTGTCTTGTACCAGCGGTACCGCCATGTCTCGAACTCGAAGCAATCGAGGAATCCCGGCACCGGATGCAGGAATTCCCTGAGCGGTTCGGCTTTAAGGTCCATGTTGATGAACACGAATCCGCCCCAGCAATCCACCAGGGTTTCCTTCAGCCGCAGTTCGTCCTTTTGAAAGGTCTGGCAACCGGCCCAGTCCTGCTCATCCGTGACCCGGCTGACCGCGCCATCCAGCGTCCATCGCCAGCCATGATATCGGCAGTAGAGAAATTTTGTCGACCCGAACGGCTGTTCCTTGATGACCCGGCCGCGATGCTGGCACACATTGTAAAAGCATTTTATCTTGTCAGGCGTC
>DATJOH010000129.1:0-3735 GCA_035507235.1 Acetobacteraceae bacterium | reverse complement strand
GGCAGCTTGGCCGCAGTTCGCCCCAGGTCTCGGTCAATAGCGACTCCATCGCCTCGCCGTCCTCCCAGGGGATTTTCTCGATCCGGCCGGCGATGAATTCCCGAAGCTCCTTGATCCAGCGGTGCTTGAGCAAAGCCACGTGGTTTGCATCCACCGCCATCTGCTGCGCGATCTGCATATTCGTCCGCTGCGCCCCAAACAGCATTTCGATAATCTGCAAATCCCGAAAGTTCAGCGTCTCATGCATCCGCCCCACCAGCCGGTGCAGCGCTTCGCTCAACACTTCCCTGGCCGCATCGCGCTGCTCTTCGCGCCGGGCATATCGGCTGGCGGTCAAATCCGGGGCGGGTGCGGCTTCCTGCTCCGGCAGATCTGTGTTGACCATCCTCCGGCCGCGATGCGCATCGGCCAGCGTGCGCTTAAGGATCACGAACAAGAAAGTCTCCAGGCTCGATTCCTCGCGAAAACTATTGAGCCCCCGCACAAACCGGAGAAAAGTATCCTGCACCACATCCTCGGCATCAACGCCCCGCGGGGCGCGCCGCCGCGCGTACGCCACCAAACGCCCCTGGTATCGATCGACAACCTGCGCCCAAGCGTCGCCGCTGCCGCGCCGAATGCCCTCCAGCATGTACCGTTCCGCTTCGGTGCACTGGTTCATGGTTAAGAGGCATTATACCGATTTTCTTTCCCGACGTTTTTTCCCCGCCCCCGGTAATCCGGGGGAGGGCCAGGGCAATCGCCTTCGCACTCTTGCCCCCTCGCCCGGTACTCCGGGAGAGGGCTGGGGTGAGGGCATTCAGCATTTTTTCGCGCAAAGGCGATTGCCCTGGGGGGGAGCGCAAGGGAGGGGGTTCCTCAACCCCGCCACGAACGACATCCAGCTTCATATCAGCAGCGCCACCCCCACCGCCGTCACCACCCCCGCCGCTAGTCTCAGGCGGGTCGTGAAATATCCCCTGGTGACCGCGTTGAGAAAAAGATACGCCAGCCACGCCCCGGCCATCCCCAGTACCGCCGCCCGCCGAACCATCGCCTGCCGATTCCGCCAATCCGATAATTCATCCCGGTACGAATTCACCACCGCATCAACCCGCCCGGCGGAGACATCCACCAGCACCGACTCAGTCCAAACCGTCCCATACGGCCTCTCGAACCGCTCCACCAGCGTATCGGCATCCAGTTTGCCCGCCACCACATCCGCCATAAACCGCTCTTGCAGCCAGTCGCCCTCGCCCGAAACGAATCCCAGCCTTCCCGCCACCATCCGCCACACGGTTTTCGCGGCATCCACCCGCGCCTCCTTCGCCGCCTCCTCTTCGGAAAGGCATGGCTCGGCACAGTGCCCAACCACCCACCGCCCCGGATGCGTTGACGCATACGCCGCGAAATCCACCGCCCACAACTTGGACGGCTGCGTCGCCGCGCTGATCTCCCTCAGTGCCGCCGCCGCATCCGAGTTGGAACTTACCTGGGCGCCCGCCTCTTCCCCCGAATATTGCCGGACAAGACCGCGCACCAGAACACCCACCGCGACGGAAGCGAGAATCACCAGAACAGCGCGCATTACTTCTTCTCCTCTGCGCCAACACCGACGGCGCTGCCGTGGGCTTCTTCCGTCCGCGCCGTCATCTGAACCGCCCGTTTGCCCGGCCAGACCAGCAGCACCCACCCGACGAGATAAATCACCCCCGCCCAGGCCGCGTGAAACTGATCGACATGCTGCAAATACATATCCGCCACCGCCCCCGGCGTAACCTGGCTGGGCGTGATCGCGCTCCAGGGGGGCAGGCTATGCCCGAGGGCGGCGATCCCGCCGAACACGAATCCGATGCCGAATATTCCCCGCAGAATATGCCACGCGCCTCCGCGCCGCCGGCCCACCACCATCAGCAGCAATCCCAGCCACCCGAAGGCGATGGAGGCCACGATGCCAAACTCAGTCAAAAACCGGGGCCAATCCGTTCCCAAAGCGCGTTCGAGATGATGCCTGGCGTGCGAATTCACCAGCGGGCTTTGCAGCAGCCCCGGCAAATCCGCCACCAGCGCCAGCGCCAAAACCGTCGAGGCACAAAGAAGGAAACCGCTGATCGTCAACATCGCGCCGTGGGCCGCAGATGAGGCGACCATCCCCAGGGAACTTCCCGTCGACGGGCCGCGTGAATTGCCCGGCGTTCGCGCCGCCATTTCTCCACGCGTGTGCTTCATCATCGAGAACACGATCACAATGACCACCGGGATCGCGACCCACGGCGCTCGAAACGCTCCGCCAAATACGATGCCCACGACGCCCAGCACGATGGCGACGATGGCCCATGGCGGCAGCCCGGAACGATTCGACACCGAGCCGGGAACCGCGCTCCATGGATTTGCTTTGCTCCAGGTTGCCCCGAACCCCGGAATCGGCGGAGGCGACATCCTGCCGGGCTGCGGTGGCGGCTGTGGCGCTGCCGCTCCATTCGCTTGCGCCGGCGGCTTTCCAAACGGCGCGAAAGCCTCGGCAATCGCGGCGCCAAAAGAATTCTTTTGCCCCGCTTTCACCCGCGACCACGGCGAAAACAAGCTCACCGCCAGCGAAGTTCCCACCGCCACGGCGATCGCCGCCGCCGCCGGAACGCCGCCGCCGAAAATGACCGATGCGATGAAACCGCAAAGCCCCGCGGTGAAGGCGTCTCCTATCATCACCCGCTCTTTGCGGTCGGGTGACAATCGCCGGTTCCAGCAAATCAGAAATAGCGCCGCGCAACAGGCAAAGGCGGGTTCCTGCGAACGGTGCCTGGAAATCTGGTCGCAGATGGGCCACGCGGCCAGCGCCACCGGCGTCCCCAGCGCCAGCCGCCGTACCCAGTCCGATTCCTTTTCCACGCTGGGCCCGATGAATCGCCAGGCGAGCACCGCGGCGCCGCTGGCCGCCATGATCGCCCAGAAGATACAATACATATCTCCCGCGCCGTAGCGATCCAGGAATCCCACCACCAGCGCCGTCAAAAACGCCGTGCCGACAGCCATCATCGCCCGCACCGGCAAGCGCAGCCGGTCCGGCTCGGCCGCCGCGCCGTCGGCGCGCCGCGCCTCCGGCTGCTTCCATTTCCACTGCCGGGCCTCGCGCTTGCGCTCCTTCGCCCATCGCTTCCAGTATTTCCCCGCCGCCGGCGGCTCTTGCGTCACGCCCGCCGGATCGCTCCCCACGTTCCGCGCCGCCTGCCCCGCCATCATCGTCAGCGTCTCGGGCGAAAATTGCGAAACGCTGCTGCGGACCGCCTCCGACCCGAACACCGCCTCCACCATCTCCTGCACGCTGTGATACCGATCGTCGGGATTCTTGGCCATCGCCTTGCGGATCACCGACTTGAACGGCTCCTCCAGCCCTTCCAAGTTCACCTCGCTGCGAAGATGCTTCATCAGCACCTCCGCCGGGCTGGAGCCCAGAAACGGCACCTGCCCCGTCAGCAGCTCGAACAGCAGCGCGCCCAGGGCATAAATGTCGATGCTGCGATCGTATTTGCCGTCGCCGATCTCCGGCGCCATGTAGTGCAGCGTCCCGACCGCAACCGTCTGGCCGCTGTGGCGGGTCATGCTCATGGCTTTGCTGAGGCCATAGTCGCCGATTTTGACGTAGCCGTTTTCGTAGAAAATATTTCCGGGCTTGAGATCGCGATGGACGATTCCGCAGTCGTGGAGATAGGTGAGTCCCTTGCCGACTTCGCGGAGGAAAAACGCGGCCTTGGCGGGGCC
>DATJOH010000128.1:0-3050 GCA_035507235.1 Acetobacteraceae bacterium | reverse complement strand
GCCTGTCGCCAGGCTTTGGCCGCGGTTACCGCGGCGCAAGCGGAATTCGCGGCGCTGGCGCCGTTGTTCGACCAGCAGACCGGCGAGAAATTACGCTACGGCATCGGCGTGCATTGCGGCCGCGCCATCGTCGGCGAAATCGGATTTTCACGCCACGTCGCGTTTACCGCGCTGGGCGAAACGGTAAATCTTGCGCATGGTTTGCAGGAACTGGCCCGCGCCTGGAGTGCCTGCGCCGTCATTTCGGAGGATGTCTACAAAACCGCCGGCAGCGATCCCGCACCGCTGGAGTCCGCCGAGGCCCGTCCGCGGGATCGCGCCGTGCCGGTGCGCGTTCGGATCGTTCGGGAGGATGCGGCGACGCAGGCTTATGTGGAGCCTATCGGCGCTGACGAGGGAGAGTAGGAAGCACCGGCTGCTGCTAAACCCGCTGGGCGCCGACATGTGGGGTGAAAAGAAGAACAGGCAGGAAAGGACTTCTTTTCTGAAGAAAAGAAGCAAAAGACTTTTCTCGGTGGCATTCAACAGCCAGTCCAAATTAGCGGATTCGGATGCTGCCCGAAACGGATAAAAGCCGGTTCTTTGGCTCAAGGCGTCGTTTGTGGTGAGCTGCGCAGCGACGCATCAGCCCCGCAAATGCCAGAGAAATGCCACCGTCGCCGCGGCTATCGTTGCGTAGCCAAGCCACACGCGAAGTTCCACGCGCTGCCGCAGGGCAATGGGCACACCTTGCCTTATGTCGCTCCCAGACATCGCCAGAAGCAGCAGCACGACAATCGCGCACAGCCAGCTTGCTGGCGACCGAAACGGCGAACTGGCGAAAACACTGCAGAACAGCGCCAGCGCGGTGAACGTAGCCGCACCGCCATTCAGCGTATTCGCATCCTTCTGCGCCTGGCGCTCCGCCGCCGTCGCATCGATCAGTCGATTGGCCAGGTCGGCGGATTGATGCCACCACACCGCCGAGACAATGCCGAACAGCACGGTCAGGAGCGTGCCGAACTCGCGCATTGACGCGTCCGCCGCTTCCGGCGGCGCCATCGCGACCACCAGGGAGCCCAATACGCCGGTCACCAGCGCCGCGCCGCAGCCCGTGACCAGGTCGCGTCGCGCCTCGCTATCGGATTCGCCTGCCATGCTGCCCCGCCGACCAGAGAAAACTGATGTGATCGCCCGAGACTAGCGAAGCTGCTGGGTGTCAGGAAAGCCCGGGGAGGCCGATAGAAGCCATCGCTTTCGGAGTGGGCGGAGCATTCCGTACTCAGAACATGCGCGGAGCTGAATTTGCGTGGCGCGGCGCCGGCCAAGCCGAGCGCTACTTTTTTCTGGCGCGCTTGCCGGGCAGCTTGACTTCACTCTTGCCGAGAAACTTGATGTCGATCGGCCGCGCGGTTTCGTTCTGCAGAACGAAGCTGCCGGTCACGAGCGCGCCGCCGGCCGGCACCACCTGGTGGCGCGCATCTTCGGGGGGCGTGGCCGCGTCCGTGACTGCCGCCTCGCGGTTCGGTCGCGCTTTTTTCGCCGTGGGCATGGTCTACGCTTCCTGCCGCTTTTTATCGGCATCTATAATTTAGCAGCGATACTGGAACAAAACACGCCTGTAAACAAATTGTTCCCACCTGTTACATTTGCATCGTGCAGGATGCCATTTTCGCCGCGCCCTTCAAGGCCGCCGAGCATGCGTCGATCGACCCAGCTCGGCCGATGCACGGGTCACGGCGGCCGCAATAGCGCCGGCACGCCCCGGAGGCGATGCGCCGCATACAGGCGCGTGCTGCCTTCAGGCGGCGGCTAAGCAATAATTATCGCAAGCTGCTTATCGGAAGGCACCTCCCTTTTCAGATCAGGTGGCGCGATGAGTGAATTGACGCGTTGGCCATTTAATCCGTCCGGGCCCACGCCGCACGGGTTTTGCCGACTGTGGGAGCCGTCGCTGATTTGGCTGCATGCGACATGCCGAGGGGGGTGCGCCGATGCGTTAGGGCACCGCCGCAATTGTCGCGCGAATTTGAGCTTTCAATACCTTACCGGCGTCATTTTTCGGCAACGATTCCTGGATAACCACCTGTTCGGGGATTTTGAACGTGGCGACACCCTGGTCGCCGAGGAAAGTGCGCAGACTCGTCACGTCGGGTCCTGGCGGCTGCCGCGGCACAATGACCGCGCAGACACGCTCGCCGGTGCGTGCATCGGGAATACCGACCAGCGCCACTTCGGCGATATCCGGATGCCCGACCAGAACATCCTCGATTTCCTTGGGCGAAATATTTTCGCCATTGCGTATGATGATGTCCTTCGCACGGCCGGTGACGACAAGATAGTCGCCATCCACCCAGCGGCCGAGATCACCTGTGCGGTAAAACCCTTCCGCGTCAAAGGCGCTGACGTTGTCTTCTTCATGCAGATAGCCCACCAGCATCTGCGGGCCACGGGCGCAAATCTCGCCCTCCGCGGCTTGATTGCCGGCGGCATCGACCAGTTTGATCGCCGCGAAACCAGGCCGCCCGTCCGTCCCGGCGGCATGCATCACATCACCCGGTGTGAGAGCCCCCACGGTGGTGACCGGCACCTCCGTGGAACCATAGACGCGCGTAACGATAGCACGCTGGAAATAGGCGGCGCCGGCGCGGATCAGGGAAGGCGGCACCGAAGCGCCGCCGCAAATGAAAACCTTGAGGCTCGGAACGCGCGTGCCGGCGCGCTCGGCCGCCGCCAGAATTTGTTCCAGGAACGGTGTGGCACCCGCCATATGCGTGCACCTCCATCCATCCAGCAACCCAATTGCCGCATCAGCGTTCCAGCGATCCATCAGGATGGCCGTCGTGCCCAGCAATAACGGGCATTCGAACGCATAGATCGAGCCACCAATATGGCTGATCGGCGAGGGCACCAGGAACTTGTCGCCAGGGGCGATCAGCCAGTGCGCGCCAAGCTGGCGTATCAGGGCGTGTAGTGTGTTGTGCGTGTGCAGCACGGCCTTCGGCCGCCCGGTTGTGCCGGACGTGAACATCATCATGCGGACCGCGTCCGGATCGAGTACGGGCAACACA
>DATJOH010000127.1:0-8506 GCA_035507235.1 Acetobacteraceae bacterium | reverse complement strand
GGCGGCGCCGACGGTAACGGGCGGCGCCGTGCCGTTCAGGCCGCCGCTACGCCAACTGCGCCGCCCCTGCACATAGAGCATCAGGTCGTCGGTCAGTTGATAGGAAAGCCCCAGTGTCCAGCTTGGGTTGGAGAAATCGACGCTCTGGTCCGCCGGACCGAAAACGCTTTCCGCCCGCTGGTTCATGGTGAATTGTTCCCAGCTATAGCGGTAGCCGGCCGTGAAGGCGAGGCGCTCGAGTCCGATCGCCGAGAAATTGTACGTGGCCTGGGCGTAAAGTGCCTCCGTCTTGTCGAAGATTTCAACATGATTATCCACGCTTGACGGCGGCGCGAGCGGCGATAGATCGAAATAGACTTGCGGATAAAGGATGTTCGCGTCGGAATTCTGGTAATAGGCACCGGCGATATAGGTCAGCGCGTCGTTCAACGCCTTGCCCTGTGCCTGAAATTCGTCGGAGTAGGCGAACTGGTCGGTATGGTTGCCATATTCGCCGGTATCCAGGTTTTCTGACGTAAAGACGAGATACGGCGAACCATTGGAGCTGCCTTCGTCACGTGTATCTGCGTCGGATACGCCAACGATGTTCTTCAGTTGCAATTCGGGATTGACATCATAGGTCGTCGTGTTCACCAGCCGGTAATCCCACTCATGATGGAACACCGGGCTCGCCTCGTTCGCGTCCCAGAATGGGAGTTTTGGCGCGTCCTGTTGGAAATAGGCGAGGATTCCGCCCGGATTGACTTTCGGATGCGCTGCGACATAGGCGGCCCAGACGGCGGCGCCATATGGCGTTGTCGGGCTGAACAGGGCAGCCGCCGTGCAGTTCAGCGCGAACCCGCCATTGCTCGCGCCGCAGGGATAAACAGCGAAAAGACGATTCGCCGTGCTGTTGCCGCCCGCGTGATCCGCTTCCACAACCGTGGTGTTCTGCAGATCATCCGACGGCTGCAACAGCAGGCTTGCGCGCACGCTCTGCCGATCGACCACGCCGAGTTCCTGCCCGTTGTAAAGATTGCGTTGATACCCATCCCGATCGACCATATCGAAAGCGACCCGCAGCATCGCTTTGTCCTGCACGATGGGCAGGTTTACCGCGCCCAACACTTCGCGCATGTTGTAATCGCCGGTGCGCACCGTCAGGTAGCCATCGTAATCATCCTTCGGTTTCGCGGTCGTGAACAGCACCGCGCCGCCGGTTGCGTTACGGCCAAACAGCGTGCCCTGCGGTCCCTTCAGCACCTGGATGGACTGCAAATCGAAGAACGTGTTGGCGCCGCCGGTGAACAGCTGCACCTCATCGAAATAGGGCACCACCGCCGTCGCGGAGCCGGTGAAATTATCGACGGTTTGACCACGCAATGAATAGGTCAGCGAATTCGACCCCTGGGTTTCGCGCAGCGTCAGGCCGGGGACCGTGCTTTGCAGGTCCGATTGCGTGACGACGTTGCGTTCCGCCAACTGCTTCGCCCCGAGCGCTGTTACTGCGGTCGGCACGCGTTGCAGCCGCTCTTCGCGCCGCCGCGCCGTAACCACCACTTCCTCCACTCCGGGCTGTCCTGGCGGCGCTGGCGAGGCTGTTGTTGCGGCAGCGTGCGCGATGCCGGGTGTCGCTGCCATCAATGTCACCGTGCTGCCAAGCAATGCCGCGCCGGACAAAAGAATTTTGCGCACTCCGGTCAAACCAGCCCGGTCACGATTACCATGTGTCGTCATCGATCCCCCCATATCGGCCCGCATGGTTTGCGAACCGCAAACTTATCCGCCTGCGCGCGCGGAGCCGTTGCCGCGCCGTCATTCGCCGCTTCACGGTGCCGCCCGTTGCGTCTTGGTTATATCCGAGTGTCCGGGTTACCGGATTCCCACCGCGCCGGGATGACTGGGCTGGAAGGCCGGCTTATCCTTGGTGGCGGATGGCATGCGCAGCCGTGAATGCGGCTTTGCGCCTGTCGCCCGGCTGCTACACCGCTCCACGAAGCACCGCGGCCAGCGGCGACGGTGGCGCGGCGGCAATGTCGGAGCCAATTGTGTGACCAAGACCGTTGTGACTCTCGAGGATCGGTACGAGCGCCGATCCGGCGGGGTATTCCTCTCGTCCCTGCAGGCCCTGGTCCGCCTGACGCTCGACCAGGCAAGGCGCGATCGCGCCGCCGGCGTGGCTACCGCGGGTTACGTCACCGGCTATCGCGGCTCGCCCATTACCACGCTGGACGCCCAGCTTTGGGCCGCGAAACCTCTGCTCGAGGCGCATGATATTCGCTTCGTCCCTGGCCTGAACGAGGAACTGGCCGCGACCAGCCTACGTGGAACGCAGCAGCATCTCTGGTTCGGCCCTTCGCGCTTCCAGGGTGTATTTGCCATGTGGTACGCCAAGGGTCTCGGCGTGGACCGCGCTTGCGAGGCGCTGAAACTCGCGAATTTCGAGGGCACGGCCGCGCATGGCGGCGTGCTGGTGGTGGCCGGCGATGACCACGCCGCGAAATCCTCGGCCTCGGCGCACCAGTCGGAGCACACGTTGATCGCCGGTTTCATCCCGATCCTGGCGCCCGCCACCACCGACGAAATACTGTGCTACGGTCTCCAGGGTTGGGCGCTCTCGCGTCATAGCGGCCTTTATGTCGGGTTGAAAACGGTTACCGACACGCTGGATTTGACATCTTCCGTGGAACTACCCGCGCCCGACCTGCAATTCGTCCGGCCGGATTTGCCGCAAGGCGCCAACCTCAATTTGCGTCGCGGACTGCCGCCACTGCAGCAGGAATTGCTGGTCGTGCATGAGCGCTTGCCGGCGGCCGTGAAGTTCGCGCGCGCGAACAGGCTGAATCGTGTGCTGATTGATGCCGCGCCGCGGAATCTCACCATCATCACCGCCGGCAAGGCCTCCCTCGATGTGCGGCAGGCGTTGCGCGACCTCGGCCTGGACGAATCGCGTTGCCGCAGGCTCGGCATCAGCCTGGTCAAACTCGGCATGGTCTGGCCGCTCGACAGCGAATTCGCTCGCGACGCCTGCGCAGGCAGCCGGGAAATACTCGTTGTCGAGGAAAAGCGTCCGATCATTGAGGAGCAACTCGTCAGCGCTCTCTACGCCCTTCCCGGCGAGCGCCCACGCATCCTCGGCAAGCGCGACGAACAAGGAAACGCGCTGTTCCCGGCCTATGGCGTGCTTGATGCGCGGGATGTGCGCCGCGCCATTCTGCGCCGGCTGGAGACGCAAGGATTGCTCGACGACGCAACGCGTCAGCGTTCGAACTGGCTGGAGTCGCTGGAGGCGACGCCGCCCGTGCCGCCCGCGGCGATACGCCCCGCCTATTTCTGCTCGGGTTGCCCGCATAATACGAGCACCGTGGTGCCGGACGGCAGTTTCGCCATGGGCGCCACCGGTTGTCATGGACTCGCGGCTTTCATGCCGGAACGGCATACCATGAATGTGGTCGGCATGGGGGCGGAGGGCATGCCCTGGGTCGCCGCGCAGCATTTTGTCGAAACGAAGCATGCGTTTCAGAACCTGGGCGATGGCACATACGCTCATTCCGGCATCCTGGCCGTCCGCGCCGCCGTCGCCGCGCACACCAATGTGACCTTCAAGCTGCTCTACAACGATGCGGTCGCCATGACCGGCGGCCAGCCACTGGAAGCCAATATCAGTGTCGACATGATTGTGCGCGAACTGGTAGTGGAGGGCGTAAAGCCCGTCATTCTGGTCAGCGACGAACCGGAAAAATTCAAAGGCGCCGATCTGCCAGCCGGCGTGCGCCTGCTGCATCGCGACTATCTCGATAGCGTGCAGCGCGAACTGCGAGACGTACGCGGCGCCTCCGCCATCGTTTACGAACAAACCTGCGCCAACGAAAAGCGCCGGCGCCGCAAACGCGGCACCTACCCCGATCCCGATCTGCGTCTTTTCATCAATGAAGCCGTCTGCGAAGGCTGCGGCGATTGCTCGCGGCAATCGAACTGCGTCAGCGTGACGCCACTGGATACCGAATTCGGCCGCAAGCGCGCCATCGACCAATCCAACTGCAACAAGGATTATTCCTGCATCAAGGGATTCTGTCCGTCGTTTGTTTCGGTGCGCGGCGCGAAAATCGCCAGGCGGGCGCTCGACCTGACTGGCCTGAAAGCTCTCATCGACCGCTTGCCGCGCCCGGGCGTCGCGGACATAGGCGAAGGCTACGCCATGCTGGTCACCGGCATCGGCGGTACCGGCGTGCTGACGGTGGGCGCCATCCTCGGCATGGCGGCGCACATGGAAGGCAAAAGCGCCAAAGTGCTCGATATGACCGGGATGGCGCAAAAGGGTGGCGGCGTGATGAGCCATATCCGTTTCGCCACCACGGTGGACCACATCCCCAGCGCCAGGCTCGGCACGGGCCAGGCGGATCTTCTGCTTGCCTGTGATCTGATCGTCGCCGGCGGCGTCGACGTCGCCAAGACCCTCCGCGGTGACACCGCGGTGATCGCCAACCAGGACATCGTGCCGACAGGCGAGTTCCAGACGCGCCAGGATCTTGATCTCAATCCCGCGACGTTTCTGCCGGTGATCGCGCGCCGGGTGGATACGCCAAATATCACCCTCGTCAGGGCGAATGCGCTCGCCGGAAAATTGCTTGGCGACACCATCTACACGAACCTGCTGATGGTCGGCTTTGCTGCCCAACGCGGCAAACTGCCGGTGGGCCTGGATGCGATCGGGGCGGCGGTTCGGCTCAATGGCGCCACCATCGAAGCGAATTTGCGCGCCATAACGCTTGGCCGCCTCGCCGCCGCATTTCCCAACGAGTTGCTGGCATTCGCCGGCCTCGCTGGCGAGTGTTCACCCTATCCTCAGACATTGGAAGCAATGCTGGCCAGCCGTCGCCGTCATCTCGCCGCCTACCAGGATGCGGCCTACGCCGAGCGCTACGCCAGTTACATCACCGAAGTGGCGGCAATCGTGCGATCCAGGGCTGTCACAAATCCTGAACCCTTCCTCATCGAGGTCGCGAACCAACTGGCCAGGCTGATGGCATACAAGGATGAATATGAGGTGGCACGGCTTTACAGTGCGCCTGAGTTTCTTGCTGCACTGCGGAATCAATTCGAGGGCAACTTCCGGCTGTCGATCAACCTCGCGCCCCCGCTGTTGGCGTTCCGCCGCGACACCAAGACGGGCCGGCCACGCAAAATCGCATTCGGGCCGTGGATATTCCTGTTCTTTAGACTGCTTTTTCGCTTGAGAAAGCTGCGCGGCACGAAACTCGACCTATTCGGCTATAGCTCAGAGCGTAAAATGGAACGTGAACTGGGCGCCGAATACCGCGACCTGATGCTCTCGGTCGCGCGCGCAATCTCTGATCAGAACCTGGCAATCGCCACGGAAATTGCCTCCGCCGCGGCGGCAATTCGCGGTTTTGGACCGGTGAAATCGGCGGGCGTCGCGGTGTTTCACGAAACGATCGCAAGGCTCCTAAGCGAATTCGGGCGCGCGGCCGAGCCGGCTGTGACAACGGTGCATACGGCGATGCAAGCGCCCTGAATGCGGCGCTTCCCGATCGGGCCGCCGGGACAAGCCGCGGGTGCTCCACGTCGACTATTTTTTTCGGAGAGGCGATAATTCTCACGAAATGAGATTGATGCACCGAGCCGACATGTTGGCGTCGCGTTATGATACCCTTTTGTGCGCTGCGGCGAGCAAATGCACCGCAAAGTCATGGCAGTTTGTGTGTCCACATTTGGACGCCCTCCCAGCAAAAACATGCAGATAATGTCATCGCGGGGGTGAGGGGGGACATTTACTTTCGTCCGCAGTGCCGCTACAGGGAGCTTGTGCACCATTGCGGCAAGGGTTATGGTCGCCTTGGTACGCCATACAATTAATATCTATAAGGGGAGAAAACATGCTTCGTCATATCGTGGCCCTCAGCCTCATCATGAGCACCGCCGCGCCGATCAGCGCATTTGCCGCGAAGTGCAATGTCGTCGGCACCTGGACCGATACGGCCGAGAGCGCTCAGTTTATTATGAAAACGAACAAGAAGGGCTCCACCAGCACTCCCAACCCGCTCTGCAATAACGAAAAATCGACGATCACAACGACAGACCTGAGCAAGACGGTGTGGGACTCGAACATCACCTCGAAGAATTGCACGGTAGTGATCACCGCGGACTTCAACTTCGATAAGCATAGCTGCACCTCCGCTTCAGGCACGCTCACCATTCCTGGTGTGGGCACCATACCCGACAGCATCACGAAAACCGGCTCCGCCAAGCCGCCGCGCCACCAGCTGCCAGCGCGGCCCGCTATCGCCGATGGCCTGAAGTAAAAAAAACCATCCGGCGTGGATCGGCTGGGCGGCAACGAAATCTTCGTTGCCGCCCTATTTTCCAGGATGCGGGCACACGAGCGTAAGAGCAGTCAGAAGAATCTGCTTTTTCTGAAGAAAAAGCAAAAAGACTTTTGCTTTTTGAATTGCGGCCGCGGGTGACACGCCGGCATTCGCGCTACTCTGCCCGCTTGCGCCCGGACTTGCTCAGGCGGAAATCTGGCGGAAACAGGCTGTCATTATCCTTCACCGCGTTATTCAGCCCTTTGTCGAATGTATTGTCGCCTAGCATCAGTTCGTCGCCATCGGGCCGCACATACGGCCCCATGGCCTCGAGATATGCGGTCAACATGCTGCCCATATATTCGCCCTGATGCTGCTTCATCAATTCAAAGAATGTCTTCTGCATGAACACCGTATCGGTCGGGCGGGTGCGCGAGCAGGCCAGCGCGTATTTCTCCACCTCCGCCTCCAGCCTGTCGCGCGGCACGACACTGTTGATAAAGTTGCAATCGTACATTTCCTTGGCGGTAAATGGCCGGCCGGTAAACACCATTTCCTGGAACTTGCGCAGCCCCATCGTTTGCGCCCAGGTCCACATGCGCGGTCCCCAGCCGACATAACGAAACGCTGGGTGGCCGAATAAGGCATCGTCCGATGAAATCACCAGGTCCGCGTCGCCGGCCTGGTAGAAATGCCAGCCGTAGCAATAGCCCTTCACTTCAACAATGCTGATCTTCTTGAATTCCTGCAGGCTACGGCAGCCGGCACGCGGATTGGCGTAAAGCTGGGTCAGCGTCGCCAGATAGCGGTAGGACTTTTTCGGCGGATATTTGATGTCGCCATCGTCCTCGATCTCGAACTCGTTAAGCAACGAATGTTCTGAGGTTTCCGAAAGCATTTCCGCCTGCTCCGGCAGGTCGGCGCCGCCGCCGAGATTGTTGCCGACGCCACGGACAACAAGTACCTTCACGTCGTCATCCACATTGGCCCTGTGGATCAGGTTCCCATAGCGGAGCCGCGCTGCGATCGTGGGCGCGTTGAGATGGTCGGGCCGGTTGAAGGTAATGGTCGCGATCTTGGTCTTTGGGTCCTTCTCGTACAGAATGATGTCTTCTGCGGATGGCTGTTCAGGCGCGGCCATTATGTTGTCCTTTCAGACTATTGAGGCTCCCTGCCCGGCGGACCTGGAGGACGCCAATCCTCTGCCATTCGCGCCGCGCACCGCAAATGCCCACAAGTGCAACGCCGCCACTGCGTCAGCGCGCTGACCCAGTGAAGCAAGACTTTCCTTGATAAGAGGAAGTAAAAATTGTTGACTCTGCGGCGCGGCGGCAAGGCCGTAGCCAAGGAAACGCATCTCCACCTTCCCACTGGCATGATCGATCGGGCCACCACGGGCACGACGGTTCGCAGGACTGTATCAATCACCGCAACTTGGACAATCCCTGGTGCGAAGCGATGAATTTTTGTGTGAGCGTTACCGCTTTGCGTGCGACCATTTTTCTGATCGCGGGGTGGCAAGATCTGTTCCTGCCCTATGAACTTAGGGATTTCTTGGCACGCCAGGCGGCGGCGCTGCCGACCTGAATCACGATTGGCCCGTGGGAACATGGTGGGGCTGGTGGTCTGTTCGAAGGGCAGAAGCAATGCGTGCAATTCCTGTCGGCCCTTGGGGTGGGGCGAAATGCATTCGAAAAGTGCGCCCATGCGGCTGTACGTTCCAGGCGCCAAGCAATGGTGCGAATATCCTTCCTGGCCGCCGCCGCACGTCACGCCGTTGCGACTGCATTTGCGCGGTGATGGCCGGCTCGATTTTTCCGCGCCTACCCAGGATGAGGGCGCAGCGCGGTTCCTGTACGACCCGGCCGATCCGACGCCGTCGATTCATGGCCCCACAAAAGCGCCCGGCCAGACGCGAGACACGTCGGCACTGCGACTGCGGCGGGACGTGGTTTCATTCGCTACGGCGCCACTGGTGACCGATCCCAAAATGATTGGGCGGCTGCGCGTCGAACGTTGCGTGCGCTCGGATCGCGAGCACACCGACATTTACGCCCGCCTGCGCGACGTCGACGGAAAGGGGCGGCCGATTCATGTCGCTGATGGCTATGTTGCTTGGCACCGGATACACCGCCGCCAGATACGGACGATGTCGGCTGCATTCAAATTGATTGCTGGCCGATTGCGTATCGATGCACACG